>JBJOOY010000417.1:0-5329 GCA_046051065.1 Cyanobacteriota bacterium | reverse complement strand
ACTTTTTCGGAAAGAGGCTGAAACCGCTGATTTATCGTCAGTCACTTTCCCGTAGAACAGAGCTGAAACCCTCACTCTATCGTTGGAGATCTAAAACTGTCCGGAGTATTGGTATTTGTATCGTTATTCTATAATTCCCCCTGTTCTCATGAATTGCTCATAATACCCAACCAAAGCCATCTCAATTACCGCCTCAACTGGAAAATCTATCTCGATGATTCGATCGATCTCAAGCCTATTCCCCCTGAGTTATACTGACAGTAAGACTTTAGACTAATTTTCGCTCTTATGAATCTGAATCTAAAACCCGAACTAACAGAATTTATCCAGCAAGAAATTCTCACAGGTAAATATGCTAGCCCCGACGAAGCGATTGAGCAAAGCTCACACTTCGTGAACGAGGCAGCACTACACCTACTAAAATCCAAAAGTACTACGGATCGATTAGCTGCCGAACTCCGCGAAAAAATAGATGGTGCAGCAGCTCAACTCGTTCGCGAAGCGTAGGCTCTGCCTAATCGAGGTGAAGGCTTAAACGGAGAGACTGTAATAGCAGGGCTGAGAGCCAAACTACAAGCAGCGAAAAATCAATATCGATGATTTGATCGATCAAAATCGAATTTATCGATCTATTGCAGAACAGTTTTGGAAACAATTCTCGTTTTCTTCTTATCAGCTTCCGAGAGATCTTCACCACCTTGGAGGATAGTTGCATTAGTTTGCAAGACTGTAGCAGCATTGGTGTCGCCCATCTGGAGAGCAGTTTTCGCAGCGGTTTGGAGCAAAGTGGCTGCGCCAGATCGATCGCCTTGTTGAAGTTTTTGTTCGGCAATCTGGGTTTGACGATATTTCGCTAGGGCGAGTGTGTGTTGTTGAACCTGCTTATTGATGGTTGGTTGAGGGTTGGGGCTGACGTTAACTTCGATCTCCATGGGCTGGGTGAGGAGATTAGTTAAGCCGCGTGCAGGGTCATCATAGCGGACTTTTAGGCTGGCGATCGACTGTTCGCCTTCGGCTAGCTTACCGATATAGGTATTGATCAGGATGATCCGCGAGAGATCTTTCATTAAATCACCCAACCGAACGGTATACAGATGATCTTTATTCTCGTATGCTAATTCGATCGTGTCAGGGGAAACTTGGGCGATGGGCTTAAGTTCAGCGAGGCGAACTTTAGGCTGTAATTGGATTTGGAGATAAGCATTGGTCAAGCCAACTGATTGCATCCGGCTGAAGATGCGACTAAATTCATTAACAGCTTGAGCTGCTTCAGCAATATATGCGAGGGTACCTGCGGCGGTGTCGGCAATACTTTCGAGGATATTTTGATTCCAATGTTCGCCAAATCCTAGCGTATTGAGCGTAATGTTACTTTCCGTAGCAAATCCGGCTAGTTTGATGCATCGATCGTTATCGCCATGTTCATTTTCACCATCCGTCAGGATAAAGGCATGAGATACGCGATCTTGCTTACCTTCTACCAGTTGGCTAATTCCTAGTTTAATCCCTGCATCGATCGCCGTACCACCAAATGCTGGGAGCTTATCGATCTTATCGAGAATATCGCTAGGATCGCTGACTTGTTGACACGGGACAATCACTTTAGCCTGATGATTGAAAGCAACCACGGACAACCGATCTTCGGGTTTTAAATTCTTAATTAATTCTCGAGCAGCTTGTTTGACCGTATTTATCGGTGTGCCTTTCATCGATCCACTATGGTCTAAAATCAGACATAAATTCAGCGGTAATTGCCGATCTTCAGGCTCAGCCAGAGCCGATACAGCGATCGATATTTGGCGCTGGTTATTGGCTTGACTAATATCTATTTGCGAATCGCTAATTACGGGTTCGAGCGCAACTTGCATCGGAACTTAACTCCACATCTGTCTCAACTACTATCCTACCGCGATTAGACGATCTTCTGCTGGGATCTTCATCATTATTATTTCTCAGAAATGACAAGCGATTTTCAGTCGCTTGTCATTAGCTCGATCAGTAATATGTTACTGTCCGTAATTAGGATTGAAGTTACAGCTTTTCAGGACCATAACTTAATCAGCGATAAAACGATCGTAATTATTATTACTCCCGATCGAGCGCTTCTGTGTATAACTCCTCATGGAGTTTGATAATAGCTTTGAGATCGTAAGTGGCTAAATGCTCTCGACCGCGTTTGGCCATAGCTTGTGCTTCTTCAGGCCGATCGAGAATCCAGGTCATCGCTTCAGTCAAAGCCGCGATATCACCCACATCGATCAGCAATCCACAGCCTCCCTCTAATAGACCTTTAGTGCCACGAATTTTAGTACCGATCGTCGGTAGTTCTAACGCCAGAGACTCCATGACACTTCTAGGTAATCCTTCTTGATTAGAGATCAGAATATTTGCGACTGCTGCTTTCATCAATACGGGAATATCACTACGTTTGCCCAAAAAATGGACTCGGCTAGCGACACCTAAATCAGCGGCTAACTGCTTCATTTTGTTCATGAGCGGCCCATCGCCAGCGATGGCTAAATGAACCTCTGGTCTAGCCAATTTGGCAAATGCGGTAATCGTATCCTGATGACGTTTGCGGGGTGTATATTCGGCGACAGATAGCAGTAGTGGGGTATCAGCTTCAATCCCTAGTTCCGATCGAACCGCTGTTAATTGGTCATCGGAAACCATTTGGGCATTGTAGTAATCCAGATTTAGCCCAATCCCCGGCATATAGCGACAAGATCCTGGTGGCACGATCTGATGTTGCTTGACTGCGGCTTGATCATCTTGATTCATGATTACTAGGTAGTCAGTCCAATTACCACCTAACTTTTCTAACGCGAGAAACACGGCATTTTTGATCGGGTTGCCACCAGGAAAAAAGTGAAAGCCATGAGCTGTATAGATTACCTTTGCGCCAATTTGCGATCGTAAATCCTTGAGTGCAAACCGCGCCACAAATGCAGCCACAGGCGTATGAACGTGGATAATATCGTATTTCTCTCGCAGGATAATTTCTCTAATTTTGTTAGGAGTACCGATCAGATTGCGCGGATCGAGGGGATTTCGCGACCACTGTACATCCCAAACGTGATCGAATTTCTGATAATCAGGATCTGATGGTGGAAATCCACAACACATTGCATCAACTTGCCATCCTTGTGCGCGAAAGTGGGTAGCAAAAGGTAACAGAAAATTGATAATACTGATCGGAACAGTCGTAACCATTAGAAGTTTGTGCATGATCGCGTCCAAGCTAGTGCAACAGTGCAATATCGATAATAGTGGATGAATGACGATGTAGTCGAACAAGCTATCGGGCTTATAATACCCTATGTCTGCTGCAAAATTCTATCTGGCGATCGACTCTGAGGCTAAGCATCCCGCCTCCTTCGATCGATAAACTCGATCGAGTCAAACCCTCATCCCAATTTTCTAGACTCGGACAACAGATCGTCGCTTCCCGATCTTTCTCCCCATATTCCCCTGCTATCTGTTGCTTTACGAGAATTGTGATAACCTCCTGCCAATATGTTGTAGCTAGTTCATGTATTCGCTACAATTAGTTGGAAATTCACGATGATGACTTTGTGAGTAACATCCCCCCTCTCGATCTCAAGCGACAATATCAAGCGATCGGTGCTGATGTCAATGCAGCAGTCCTTGAAGTTTTAGCCTCAGGTGGCTATATTGGCGGCCCGACGGTGCAAAATTTCGAGCAGAAATTTGCCAGTTATGTCGGTACGGCTGAATGCGTTGGTTGCAATTCGGGCACAGACGCCTTGTATTTAGCCTTGAGAGCGATGCAGATCGGTAAAGGGTGAAGTAATTACTTCACCCTTTACCTTTGTGGTTTTAGTGGCTAGTGGCTAGTGGCTAGTGCAGTGATCTTTCCAACTGTCGAATATTTAATTTAAATGTCCATTAGCTTAGTTTGATTGAGTAACTGTGTAGAAAGTGAATTTTGCTAGCTATCAATTATGGTCGCAATTTGAGCCTGCGCTCGGATGGGAAGATACCCATTGTCAGATGCAGCGGGGGTGGCGATGGACTCAACCAGCAACCCCAACAGAGTTACAAACATCACCAGTAATCGAAACAATCTGGCAGAAGGTGGGTAAACTAGCACAACAGGGTGTGTATGAGTTTCACCAAGATCCGCTCTTACTCAAACATCCACGGGGAGTCGATCGAGTTGCCGATCGATTGTATCTGTATTATGAGGTGGCACCAGTACGTCAGCGGGTGATGCGGATTCTCCAGCAATATCAGGCTGAACCCTGGTTGGTTGATCGAGATATTCTCGTCCTCAATCGTGGCGACGAGTCAATTCCAGATCCGATCGAGATTCAAATAGCAGAGGATCGATTTCAGTTATTTGCCGCCTTTGATTGTCTGGTGCGTGAACCTGATGGACAGATCCATATGATCGATTTTAAGACAGGACAGGCAGATTTCGATCGTCGTCAAGCTTATGTATATCTGTTAGCAATTAGTTATTTGTATCCCGATCAGGATGCGGTGGCTTCTTTCTATAATTTGGAAACAAATACTCGATCGGCACTAATTATTGCTACGTCTGCCGAACTCGCTCAAGTTGCAGCTAAGTTAGCCGAAATCGCTCGATTACATCAACAACAACTCCAAGCATATCGCGATCAACCAGATTATTTCGATCGACTGTTTCCCCCACATCCTGGCAATCATTGTCGCTATTGTCCATTTAATTATCTATGTACTTATGCCGCATCTACTTAAGCAGAGATTTCACTAAGATTCAATATGTTTTCAGAATATCTTAAACCATTTAAAGTCGATCCCAATCGTGTTGATCAGCAAGAAATTGATCGGTTAGTTTATCAAATCACTAATGGTAACAAGGTTTCGGAGTTTAAGGAAATATTAGATTGTAACATTTCGCTTTGTGCCTACTTATTTAAACATGGTTATATTAAATATGATGAAATTTATTTTTTATCTACTAATATGATTGTCACTGAAGGGAACCGCCCCGATTACATTTGTGGATGTTATCATAAAAAAACGGGAATGAATTGGTATGCGATCGTCTGTTCTGGGCCTCAAGAACAGACTTGGAACGACGAGCTGCAATTAACATTAGCAGCTAAAAGATCGTTCGATAGATTAAACTATTGCACTGATAATTTAGCCAATATTTTACAGCGAAATAAATTAGCTAAAGATGTTAGTCCCGATCGGATTCATGGTCTACTCATTATCGGTCAAGATCGAGAATTTAGTAAGAATCCGCAGAAACGAGAGCGCAAACGAGAAATCAATCAAAATTCATCGGTTAAGCTAAGGACTTATGGAGCTTTCATGC
>JBJOOY010000416.1:0-4124 GCA_046051065.1 Cyanobacteriota bacterium | reverse complement strand
AAGCGACAGTAACTTGGGTTTTGCCATCGGGACGAAGATATGGCATATCTCCAGTCTTGCGAACAGCTGCCAAGCGACGAGCGACACGGTGTGCCAAACTAATGGGCAATGGCATTAATTCGGGTGTTTCGTTACAAGCATAGCCAAACATAATCCCTTGATCGCCAGCCCCAGTTCGATCGAACAGCTCGGTGCTATCCGCACGGTTTTCTGTGGCTGTATTGACTCCTTGAGCGATGTCAGGTGACTGCTGATCTAGCGCAATTAGCACCGAAGCACTAGTTGCCGAGAAACCGTTATCGGCATCGGTATAACCGATTTCAGCAATTTTCTGCCGCGCTAAGTCGATATAATTAACAGTAGCCTTGGTCGTGATTTCGCCAGTAATTAATACTAGTCCGGTGTTGACAACAACTTCGGCGGCAACCCGACTGTATGGATCCTGAGCGAGTAAAGCATCCAAAATCGTATCAGAGATCTGATCGCAGATTTTGTCAGGGTGACCTTCGGTCACAGATTCGGAGGTAAAAAGATATCTACGAGACAAGGAATAATCCTCCTGCTAGTACTGGCTAATGTTAACTTATATGTTTAGATAGTGTCCACACAATAATTCAAAATCGTACATTATTTTAATTGATGTGCTTTCGTAAGTTTTGTTATTGTTAATTTACACTAAAATCGGATCAGGAGAATTAAAAAGTGTTAACGCTTGGGGTAAATATCGACCATGTGGCCACAATCCGCCAGGCACGACGGACTGTAGAACCAGATCCGGTAGCGGCAGCGTTATTGGCAGAATTAGCTGGTGCAGATGGCATTACCGCTCATTTACGCGAAGATCGTCGGCATATGCAGGATCGAGATATTCGGTTATTGCGCCAAACCGTCCGGACTCGGTTGAATTTAGAAATGGCGGCGACGGCGGAAATGGTTCAAATCGCTTTAGATGTCAAGCCCGATTATGTGACTCTAGTGCCGGAACGGCGGGAAGAAGTGACCACGGAGGGGGGTTTAGATATCGCAGGTCAACTCGATCGAATGAAATCGGTTGTCGATCGATTACAATCGGCAGGCATCCCAGTCAGTCTATTTATCGACCCAGAACCCAGTCAGATTGACGCATCAGCGCAGGTTAAGGCAAAATTCATTGAATTGCATACCGGACGCTATGCTGAAGCTCATACGGCTAATCGGGGACAAAATGAACTTATTAATTTAAAAAATGGCTGCGATCGAGCTTTAGCGGCTGGCTTACGAATTAATGCCGGACACGGATTAACATATTGGAATGTTTACCCGATCGCCGAGTTACCTGGTATGGAAGAATTAAATATCGGACATAGTATCATCAGTCGATCGGTATTAATCGGACTCGATCGAGCCATCCGCGAAATGAAAGCGGCAATGAAAGGAAATTAAAGCATTGACTAGCCACTATTCACTATTCACTAACTATGAAGACCTATTATTACTTAGTTGCCAGTCAAAATTTTTTGCGGGAAGAAGAACCTCTAGACGAGGTATTTGCAGAACGCATCCGTAATTATCACGAACAAGAGAAGGAGATCGATTTTTGGTTGTTCGATCGACCTGCATTTTTGGATGCGCCAGAATTAGCAGATGTTAAAACTAAAGTTCCTCAACCTGCAACAGCGATTGTTTCTACTAACAAACAGTTTATTACGTGGCTGAAGCTCCGATTAGAGTTCGTCGCCACGGGTGAATTTCAAGCTCCATCGGCGACTATTCCCGATCCGATCGCTTCTCTAGTTACCGCTTAGGTAATTGCCGATCGTGATTTTTAGTAGTTAGCGCTCCACACAAGCTCGCTAGTAAGATTTGCATAAAAACTTAACATCCAAGCTTAACTTTATTAAGAACTATAGATAGTTATCAAAATTAGTTGCAGAATCTTGTCGATCGGGTTGGCAACAACCTGAATCGAGTGATAGGCTGCGGGGATAGATAATTTTTAGATATTTGTCGATCTTGCAAATATCAAAAATATTTAAGTGTATCTATTAATTAATTTAACTACTCAAGCTAAAGTGTTTGTTAAAGTTATGTACAAAAATAAATCAAATCTGTCCTTACTAGATGTAGCTATGCCTGCGGCGATTGGGGCTGGAGTAGTGACATCATTTGCGATCGGCCAAGGACAGCATCCAGCCATCGCGATTGCCATTACGGCGATTGCAACATTATTTGCCGTAATTTGTCATCGATTCGATCTCGTTTAAACTATTAACTAAATTACTAGCTAAATTAGTAATACTTTGCCAATTTTCTTGCCTGAGATCGGTTTGAGAAAATAAAGATCCGGCTAGTCCTACAGCGACAGCACCAGCCTTGAGAAAGTCGCCAGCAGTAGCGACGGTTACTCCGCCAGTAGGAATTAAAGGAATTTGACCGATCGGGCCTTGTAATACCTGAAGATAACTCACCCCACCGACAGCCTGAATCGGGAATACTTTCACTGCGGTAGCTCCCGATTGCCAGGCGGTGATAATTTCGGTAGGGGTTAAAGCTCCAGGTATAATCGGCACTTGTGCATCGATCGCGGCTTTTATTAAGCTCAGATTGACATGGGGTGTAAACATATATTCAGCCCCACAATCGATCGCATTGCGAGCATCATCTAGAGTTAATATCGTCCCAGTCCCGATCGAACAACTGGGTAAGTCCGCACGTAAAGCCGCGATTAATTCCCACGGTCGATCGCTATTAGCGGTAATTTCGATTAATTTTATCCCTCCAGCAGCCACCGCTTGCGCCATCTTTCGACCAACCTGCACATCATTCGATCGAATCACTGCAATTATTCGCTCCGTTTGCACTAACTTCAACCAATCTGCGGTACACCTGTGCATAAATCTTTGGATTATTCTTATTCTAGAGACTAAGGTTGGTGCTGAGTCGATCGCACCTCTTTACTATAATCTTGTACCGCTTGGGTGACGATCGCGCGTAAATCGACATAAGCCTTAGCAAAGGGGGGCTGACGTGCTGTTAGTCCCAATAAATCCGCCGTTACTAATACTTGTCCATCGCAGTCTCTTCCTGCGCCAATGCCGATCGTCGGAATAGTAATTTTCTGAGTAACTAGTCGAGCTAAATCGGCGGGAATATGCTCTAAAACAATCGCAAATACGCCCGCTCGTTCTAGTGCGACAGCTTCAGCAATAATCCGATCTCGATCTGATTCTGCTTGTCCCTGTTGACGATAGCCCAACTGATGTACCGACTGGGGCGTTAAACCAATATGCCCCATCACCGGAATACCTACCTCCACTAGTCGCCCCACCGTCTCTACCATTGCTGGATAACCCCCTTCGAGCTTGACTGCCTGTGCGCCTGTTTCCTTGAGAATCCTTCCGGCGGAAGCAATTGCAGTTTTGATACTAGTTTGATAGCTAAGAAAAGGCAAATCGACTACAATTAAGGAATTTTTCACCCCACGTTTAACTGCTTTAGCATGATGGATGATCTCATCTAAGGTGAGAGGTAGGGTATTTTCGTATCCTAGTGCCACCATTGCTAGAGAGTCACCGACTAAGATGATATCTATTCCTACTTGGTCTATGATTTCCGCGATCGCAAAATCCCATGCTGTCAGGGCAACAATCTGTTTGCCTTGGGCTTTGAATTTTAATAATTGGCGAACTGTCGGCATATGTATACTTGTTGGCGGAGCCTCTTTTATAGAATGAGCATCAAAATTAAGCTACATTTAGTTTGAGCAACGATTCGATCCGATCGAATAAGACGATCGATCGCTTGGCTCTTGTTATAAACTCTAGGTTAAACCTTGCTCTTTATCCTTAGAACCATTATGAGCGATTTACCAGTCGAACAATCTGAAGACAAGAGCGCGAAAACGCGACAGATGTTGGGGATGAAAGGAGCTTCGACGGAGGCGGCTTCGATTTGGAAGATTCGCTTGCAGTTGATGAAGCCGATTACCTGGATTCCTTTAATGTGGGGTGTTGTCTGCGGTGCGGCTTCTTCTGGCGAGTATACCTGGTCGATCGAAAACGTGCTGAAGGCGGCGTTGTGTATGCTGATGTCTGGGCCACTATTGACTGGTTATACTCAGGTGGTGAATGAATTATACGATCGCG
>JBJOOY010000415.1:0-6121 GCA_046051065.1 Cyanobacteriota bacterium | reverse complement strand
AGAAGTTAACATAGAATAGTATCCGAAATATCTTTGGATAAGCATTTTCCAGAGACTATCATAGAGGTTTTAAAATACTTCTTGGTACTAAATTAGTAACGACCGCCACCACTGGAGAAGAAGAATGTGCCACCACCACCTTTACTTTTTTTGCTGCCGCCGCCACCACTGCTAAATAGAATCTGACCGCCGCCGCCACCTTTACCACCGTAACCACCGCCACCGTAACCACCGCCACCGTAACCACCGCCAACAACTTCGGTGGTATCAGTGTTTTGGAGTTCGGTGAGGAAGCTGTCTGTACCTACGAGTAAGTCGTTACCAGCAGAATTCAAATTAGAAATTTGGATGAGAGCCATAATTGAGCTATTCCTGTAATTATCAAATTTGCGTGTACTAATAATATGCTATTTGCAGAGAGCATATTATTCGCTGTTAAATCCTATCTTGTTCGATCGAGATTAGATTTACAACCCAGTTGACAAGATTGAAAGGACACAACACTATGGATAAAATCTGCATTGGGCGAGATTAACGAGCCTATAGATGAGTGAAAATTTTGCTCGAAAAATAGCGCTAAAGATAGAGGACAGTGACTTAGATCACTCTTGACGAGCGATCGAAAACAGCTAATATTAAAGTATCTTAAGAGACATAATTGTGTTAGTTTTAGCCAAATAAACAGCACTTTATTACCAAATCCGATTTGCACAACCTACTAATCTTGCTCTCACCCCCAACCCCTCTGTCTTGATTCGCTAAACCGTCGGGGAACCCGACGAGCGCGAATCGCTCCCAAGCTTGGGAGCGGCTCGCTCCGGTCGGGTTTCCCGACCATGGAAGCGAGACAAGAGAGAGGGGAGCCAGAGCCGCAGGTGAAGGCGGTGTGAGGGCAGCCTCGGTTTTCGATCGCAAAAGAAGGGTTTGTGAAGTGGATTTGGTATAACTAGTTAACTAGCTGGATGTAGATCGAAATAACCTCTGGGATGCCTTGTAGACAAGCATTTTCCCAGAGGTTATGGTAATTAGATCGATCTTTACGTACTAATTTGTTACCTTAGTGGCAAGACTTCCGACGAGCAAAATTTCCGTTAAAACTTCCACTGTTGCCGTTGCCGTTGCCGTTGTTGTTGCCGTTGCCGCTGATGTTGATAGTATCATCACCAGGACCACCATTAACGGTGACGTTACCGTTACCGTTGCCATCATTGTTGCCATCATTGCCGTTGCCGCCATTGCCGCCAAAACGACGGACAACACGACCAGTACCACCAATAATTTGGTGAGTGTCAGTAGATTGAAGCTCGGTGAGGAAGCTTTCTGTGCTGGCAGTATTCAAGTTAGAAATTTGGATGAGACTCATATGTCAAAATATTCCTGTGACTTAGAAGTTTACATGAACGAACAACATCATGGACGATCTAGATTGCAATCTTCGATCCCCTGACATTCTCTGTTGATACTGATTTTGCCCGATCGAGATTCGATCTACAACCCATTTGACAAAATGAAAAAGACACAATAGTATGCCTAAAATCTTTCCTGAGCAAAATTATCAATCTCGCAGATCGATAAAAATTTAAAGCCAAAAATAGCTCTGGATCTGGAATAAAGTGACTTAGCGCGATTTTCCGAGCGATCGAAAAAATCTCCATCGAAAGAATTTTAGGAGACATAAATACGTTAGTTTTAGCCAAATAAATAGCAGATTTAGTTATTTATTGAATTTTAATATCGATTAAAATAGCTTCGGGGAGAATGCCTATATATAAGCATTCTCCCCGAGTTGTTCAGAAGTTATGGTATTTAGATTGACGATCGGTAATTGCTCAACCTAGTAAAATCAACAAAAAACGACGATCGTGAATCCATTTTTCGCATTATTTCGGTCAAAAAGTTGTGATTTTGCGCTTTAAGGTCGATTTTTGATGTACTAAATCACCTGAAAGCCGCATTCTTTCTAAGTTGAGCAATTACGACGATCGTTACGTACTAACTTGTTACCTTAGGAGCAAAACTTCCGACGACCAAATTTTCCACTGAAATTCCCATCAAAACTTCCATCATTGCCGTCGCCGTTACCATTATTGTTGCCGTTGCCACTGACGCTGATGCTATCATTGCCACCGCCACCATTAACAGAGACGTTACCGTCACCGTTGCCATCATTGTTGCCATCGTTACCGTTATTGCGGGAAAAACGACGGACAACACGACCAGTACCACCAACGATTTGGTGAGTGTCAGTAGCTTGGAGTTCGGTGAGGAAGCTTTCTGTGCTGGCAGTATTCAAGTTAGAAATTTGGATGAGAGTCATAGTCAAACTATTCCTGTGATTAGAGGTTTACATGAACGGACAACATCATGGACGATTTCGATTGCAATCTTCGATCCCCTGTCGTTCCCTATCGATTCTGCCCGATCGAGATTCGATCTACAACCCATTTGACAAGATTGAAAGGACACAACACTATGGATAAAATCTGCATTGGGCGAGATTAACGAGCCTGTAGATGAGTGAAAATTTTGCTCGAAAAATAGCGCTAAAGATAGAGGGCAGTGACTCATATCACTTTTAATGAGCGATCGGAAACAGCTAATATTAAAGTATCTTAAGAGACATAATTGTGTTAGTTTTAGCCAAATAAATAGCAGATTTAGTTATTTAATAAATTTTAATATCGATTAAAATAGCTTCGGGGAGAATGCTTACATATAAGCATTCTCCCCGAATTTTTCAGAAGTTATGGTACTTAGATTGACGATCGTCGCGTACTAACTTGTTACCTTAGTGGGAAAATTTGTTCCGACGACTAAAGTTTCCATTAAAACTTCCTTCATTGCCGTTGCCGTTACCATCATTGTTGCCGTTGCCACTGACGGTGATGTTATCATTGCCCTTACCACCATTAACAGAGACGTTACCGTTACCGTTGCCATCATTGTTGCCATCGTTGCCGTTATTACCAAAACGACGGACAACACGACCAGTACCACCAATGATTAGGTTGGTGTCAGTAGCTTGGAGTTCGGTGAGGAAGCTTTCTGTGCTGGCAGTATTCAAGTTAGAAATTTGGATGAGAGTCATAGTCAAACTATTCCTGTGATTAAAGGTTTACATGAACGAACAACATCATCGACGATCTCGATTGCAATCTTCGATCTCCTGACGTTCTCTGTTCTGTGTTGATTCTGCCCGATCGAGATTCGATCTACAACCCATTTGACAAGATTGAAAGGACACAACACTATGGATAAAATCTGCATTGGGCGAGATTAACGAGCCTATAGATGAGTGAAAATTTTGCTCGAAAAATAGCGCTAAAGGTAGAGGACAGTGACTTAAATCACTTTTGATGAGCGATCGAAAACAGCTAATCTTAAAGTGTCTTAAGAGACATAATTGTGTTAGTTTTAGCCAAATAAATAGCAGATTTATGCCGATATGTAAATTTTGTAACAATCTAAAGCATCAGGATTAAGATGTGGTTTTAGCCCATCGATACCAGCGGTGGCAAATTGCTGACGAATGGTATTGAGCTTGTCTGCTGCTAAAGTTTGACCTCGATCCATCGCCGCTAATAAGCCCATGGCGAGGAGTTCGCACCGCTGCATTCCAAAGCTGCCTGGGGAAGTTGATATCTCAGCGATTCCCAATCCTGGTGCGAGTTGCTTGGTAAATAATGGGACATCAGGGGAAAAGTCAGCTTGGTGTGTTTGGTATATCTCGGCCAAAAGTGTCTGTGTGGCGAGATAATCAGCTTGTGATAGCCAGAGTGTGCCTGCATCATAGCGGTGAAATAAAGCAGGATTGTGAAGAATGGCAAACTGAAACGGGATGCTCAATTTATTTAATTCATGAGTTAGTGTTTGAGCGATCGCGACAGCAGCATCAGGCGTAAAGTTGAAATAGAGTTCGATTGCCGTGTGCGACAGCAAGCCGTTCGATGTTGCCGAGTTAGGCATCCCAACATTGCCAACCATAATATAGGTATCTCGATCGACGAGATTGTGCGGTAGATAAATTGGGACGATATCGCCAATAGCGGCTTGGTTAAAATCCTTGGGTAAATGTTGCTGACGATCGATATGTAAATTTAGCCCATCTTTCATGACGATCGATTCCCCAGTATCTGTTTCAGCTACGATTTGCCAGTTAGGATCGATATAGCCCTGACTGGTATTACTTTGTTGGAGCCGTTGGTAAAAATCGATATCGATGCCGTCAATCAGATTATTTTTAATTTGGGGTGGCTGTTGTGCTGTTGCTTCAATGTCTTGAAGACTAGCTAAACTATGACTGAAGTAGAGATCGTAGAGATAATTTTGGACTTGAATTGTCAAATATTTAGTTTGTAATTGTGGTGGTATTCTTTGAAATCTAGCAATTATATCCGGTTGAAGTTCGAGTGGTGGATATTCGGGATGACGGACAACAAAATTGAGATCGATCTCAATTTGCGCGACTATTTCTGTTAAAGTATCGTGAAAGACTAGCATTATTATAATTATTTATCGATTAACCGATTCGATTCGCTCCCAAATAGGGTATTCATTGCCGTTTGTGGGGCACAAAGAAGTTGTTTGGCAACTTGAAGCATGACAATTCCACGATTGCCAAATAGGCGATCTTCATCAATTCTAGTTTCAATTCTTTGAATCAGGGACAACCCAGCAAATTGGATCGCTCGATCGAGAAAGTCTGGACGTGCATTGATAATCGCGGGAAAGCGATCTAGATACGATCGCACCAGATCGAATAAAGATGGTTGAAGTAGCTCTAATGGTGTAGTTGCTAATTGTAATGAATCATTAATACTTAGCGTAGTGCTAATGACTAATCCATCTAACCAAATCTCTAAATAACTGCCTAAAATACAGCCGAGATCGAAGGCGGGATCGCCCCAATCAGCTCGTTCCCAATCAATTAATCGAATTATTTTGGATGTTGGCTGCTGCCAATTTAAATCTAGCAGAATGTTATTAATTTTCAGATCGTTATGCACCAAACAGCTCGGTGTAATCGAACTACCAAGATCGGCGATCGCTTGCGATAAGCTCGGAAAGCGTTGATAGAGCTTGAAAAATTGCAAACACTCTAACGGCATCATCTGAAAAACTCGCGGTGTAATCCGTGACAGATTGCGAATAATATCGATCGCTGTGTAGGACTTGTCTAGATTTGCACGATTCTCGTCCCGAGACGCTACGCGAACGGTTAAAAATTGGTGATATGCCGATCGTTGAAATGTTTGACTATGAATAGTTCCCAGCAATTGACCGATTGATTTAGCTACTACCAGCGGGAATTGATGCTCCTTGAGATAATAACCATAGAGATCGCTGTAATCGGCTAAAAACTTCACTACTAAAATTGATCGATCAGGATCGAAGTATAGTAACTCCGGCAAAAAATCACTAATTTCTCGACCAAAGCTGGGAAATTCTTCGACTAATCGGCGCATTTGCCAAGCTGCCCAAAATTCACCCCTAGTCTGCCCTCGATAGTCGTGAATTTCTTGCTTGACTAATAAATTGCGACCATCAGCAAAAGCGATCGAGAGATTAAAGTTTTTGGCAGAGATAATCTCGATCTGGCTGGTATCTCGATCTGTGGCAGTACAATAGCCAAGATCTGCTAAGTATTCAAAGACATTCTCTGTATCTAAAATGGCGATCATATCGATAAAAATGCTTGGTGCGGAACTGGTATCATTACCCAAAAATATCAATGCTACCGATCGTCAATCTT
Source organism: Cyanobacteriota bacterium (assembly GCA_046051065.1). Taxonomy (GTDB): domain Bacteria; phylum Cyanobacteriota; class Cyanobacteriia; order Cyanobacteriales; family Chamaesiphonaceae; genus Chamaesiphon. The sequence continues at coordinate 369 of JBJOOY010000415.1, read as the reverse complement.
ACTCGATCTCAAATGTTAGTGAGAAAATAAGTTGTTTTTTTAGGCAGATCGTGCCTAATTCATTTACTCTCTCGATAATAAAAATTTGACTTTTAATCCGATCTCTACTTTTTGAAGATATCCGATCTACCTCAAATTCAACTGCATCACCCAAATCATTGCCTAAGCCAAATTGCTGATTTGATTTTCTGATGTAACCGTTAGATTCCAGCATATGGCTGACATTTGAGCCAATCGCTAGTTGAAAGTTAGCAGGATTGCGGAGATCAGGACTGCTAGTAATACTCATGGCATCTTGACCAAGTCACATATATTTAAGATTGAGTATTTGTACTTTTCACGCATATGTATTATCCTAATAATTACCAT
>JBJOOY010000414.1:0-7390 GCA_046051065.1 Cyanobacteriota bacterium | reverse complement strand
CGCCTGGTGTTCGCCCCGATCGTGGATGATGGCAAGTAGTCTTCACTATCATGGGCTAGATTTAGCACCAGCGATCGGGATGACTGCTAATGCTGAATTTCAGGCATATACTCTACTGTATCAAACATTGCCTGAATTATTGCCGATTCTGGAGGGGAATGGTGATGACATTCCTTTCCCAACCGAGCCTTCAGCGCGTTATGCCACGGCGATCGGGTTGACAGTTCAGGCGCTCGATGTCGATCGGGCTTACAATGCCTTTCGCTGGATGAGTCAGGTAGCTACAGCAGAATGGGTGCAGTTGTTTGTCTCCGATTTACTGGGAGTAATGCGATCGCGGGGACAATTGGGTATGCTCGCAACCCTGGTTGAAAAAGACCCAGACATCCAAAAGTTTATGCAAAATCATTGCCAATTAGTTGCTTGATCGAAACTACCATCGGAACTAAATCGATCGAGATTAGTCCATGATGGAGATTGTTCGTTCGTTGCATCTTCCATGCCCAAGTTCAGTTTATTTCCTAACTCTATCCTTGCACTTTTAGGATTATTTTTAACAACTATTATTACGGTAATTGCGATCGATTCGAGTTCGGTAGCATTTCCCACTCAAGCGATCGCGCAAAGAACTGCTATCCCCAGCCCAACGCCTAGCCCAACGCCAACGCCAACGCCAATCCCCGTCCCTACACCAGCTCCGACACCAACGCCAGTCCCAGTCCCAACAACCGCCCCAACGCCCATTCCCATCCCCATCCCCATCCCCAAACCAACTCCAGTTCCTCCACCCCTCCCAACGCCCACGCCAACACCAATCCCAACGCCCACGCCAGCTCCAATTCCCGTTCCAGTTCCAGCACCACAGAATCCGCAACCACCCAGACCTACTCCAGTTCCTACCCCCACTCCACCTACACCAACTCCAACTCCTACCCCAACTCCTACCCCCATCCCACAACCGCCGAGCAATCGCAGTGGGAAGACCTTAACGCCAGAAGAGCGAAATAAAATTGCTAGCTATCTTCGCAGTCATCAGATCGTTAATGCTGCACCTGTTAATCTTCAGACCGATCCGCGGTTTATTTTGCATGATACTTCAATCATCCTACCTCCCAGCGCACTCGAGCGCGAACGCCAATTAGGTCGAGGCCCCTTGGGACTAGGTGTAAATATTTATCTACCGCGAGATAACAAAGCTGTGGTCGCTCGTCCCAATTTTTATGAACCTCGGCGACCGACAACCACAGAGTTTGAAAAAGCTAGCGACATCTTAATCAAAGCCGAGCGAGAACGACTATTTCGACAGGTGTGGCAAATAACCAATAGCACCACTCACCGTCAGGCTCTCGATACGGCACTTGCCAGTCTCAGATTAAGTTCCAGTGAGATTGCCAAAGAACAAACAGAAGCAAATGAAAAATTAACTACTGCGAGCGGACGCATTTTTACCACTGCAACTTGGTCGATCGAAGCTATTTGCAATCGCTTTAATAGTGGAGATCGATCGATCTTAACTAATCCTAGTCAAGAAGGCACGCTGCGCAATGCTTGTGGACCATTAACTAACTATTTTACGATCCGGAATAGTCGGGTAAAATCGAGTGTTGCAACTGAAATCGTCCAAGTTGGTGCGCGTTCCCCACAAGGCAGTCAAAACACCTGTAACGCCAATAACTCAAATATCGCTACACTGCCCAATCCACCATACTCAGACAATCAATATAGTAATGCTGTCGGTCATTATCTCCGTGCCGCTTTAGCTGCGGGTAAATTTCCGCAAATGACTACTCACTTTGCCCTCGACTCCTTCGATCCAGAAGCACACTGCGATCCGCGCTGTTTTAATCTCAATCAGCTTTATGATGCGATTTCTGGGGTGATGGGTCATGCTCGGGGTAGTAGTTATGGGATCGAACCAAGTTATGGCACCCAATTAGGTAAAAATAATATCTGGTGGAGCGATCGAATTTGCCACGGTTCGGCACCATCGCCTCGGTAAATTTAGGAGTTGATAGAAATCCGCTGGTGCTGAGTCGAATTGGTGCCAGATGGGAATCATAATTGATATAGCCGATGTACCCGTTCTCATCGCTAATCATGCCGCGTAGCGGATTAATCTCTCAACATGCAGTTTCATATTCAAACTGATAGCGAAATCCCCGCATCAAAACAACTATACGACCAGATCTTGTTTGCGATCGCTTCTAGACAGTTTTCGCCTGGACGACGACTCCCGAGTACTCGGCAATTGGCGATGCAGACTGGATTACATCGCAACACGATCGGTAAAGTATACAGTCAACTCGAAAGTACTGGACTGGTCGAATCGATCGCCGGATCGGGGATATATGTTAAATCTCTCGGACATGAAAGCAATCATCTGAGTGCTAACTCCCAGATCGACCCGAGTCTGTCGGCGATCGATTTAGTCGCTCAAAGTCTCAATCAATTATTAGCTCAAGGCTACTCTCTCAATCGATCGCGAGAATTATTCTTAACCGAAATTGATTGGCGCTGGCGGTGTAGCGCCAGAGTCTTTGTAACTGTCCCGCAAATTGAAATTGGTGCGGGCGAGCTCATGCTCCAAGAATTACAAGCATCGCTCGGAATTCCGGTGCAATTAGTCACCTTAGAAAAATTAGAGACACAACTAGCCCAATCTCTGGCTGCGACAGTCGTTACGAGTCGTTATTTTATCGGCAGTGTCGAAGCACAACTAGCAGCCAGTGAAGTAATTAAACCTCGATCGATCCGCGTTATTCCGGTAGATTTACAAGACTACAAGCAAGAATTAGCCCTGATCGAAACTCTCCCTAAAAATAGTTATGTCGGGATTGTCAGCCTCAGTAAAGGAATTCTCGCTGTGGCTGAGATGATGGTACATAGTATGCGTGGTGACGATCTACTTGTCATGGCTTGTCAAACCAAAGATAACTACAAACTTAATGCCACAATCCGCCGCGCTCATACGATTATCAGCGATCGAGCTAGCCTCAATTTAGTTCATCAGGCGATCGAAGCTGCTCGCGACGATTTAATCCGCATTCCTCAAGTTGTCGAAAGTGAGAGCTATATCGGACTAAAATCGATCGATCTACTCAAACGAGAACTAGGATTGATTTAGCAGATTGCGATCGTTAACTTCTGTATCGGCTAAAATAAATGAAGTAGCTTTACTTATAATCTCACCTAGTTTTTATGGACCCGACCACTTCTTTTGCTGTAAGCTTCTGGATCTTCTTAGGCTTTTGCTTAGTCATGATTATCGTGCGGATACTATTAACTTGGTTCCCGAATATTGATTGGATGCAGCAAATTGTGGGCTTTCTCAGTCCGGTAACCGATCCTTATCTCAATTTATTCCGGTTTATTCCACCCCTCGGTGGCATCGATCTCTCCCCGATGGCTGCGATTATTGCGTTGCAAGTTGTCAGAGGCGCAATCGGACAATTTGTTCCACCTGAATATTTAGCACAATCGCCATTTTAGATCGCCAAGTCAGAAGTCAGAAATGTCAGCAATCAATATCGGTCTACTGAACAACTAACGTGACAACAGCAACACTGATTTATATTGCCCTACTGCTATTAACTTTAGTAGGAGTAATCGGGGCTGTGATACCAGTCATGCCTGGTCCCGCCCTGATTTTGGGTGCATCGATAAGTGCGGGATTTCTCTATCGATGGGATGCGGTGACGATTACGCTAATTGTATCTAGTGTCGTTTTGGTGATGTGCTTGGCGATCGAGCAGTTAGCGGGCATTTGGGGCGCACAAAAGGCTGGAGCTAGTCATTGGGGTCAAATCGGCTCGATCGTCGGCCTATTACTGGGATTCTTTGGACTGCTGCCAGCTTTACCTGTTGGTGGCCCGTTGTTGGGACTGTTTTTTGGCCCTTTTATCGGTGCTGTAGTGGGTGAGCTACTGTATCCCCGTTCTGGCTCGATCGAGTCTCGCTTCAAGATTTCCTTCAGAGCTGGAGTAGGGATAGTTGTCGGTTCTGTCATCGGCTTGCTCTTACAAGGTCTATTATCCCTAGTAGCGGCGAGCGTCTTTGTTGCGAACACATGGCATCTGGCAATGTAGAGAATTGGTATTAGCTTCACGCTGAATTTAAGGATTGACACGGATGACTGGATCGTATTAGAATGGTAATTTGTCAACAGTTGGCACCAAATCGGTGACTGTACAATTTTCTAACCCATGCCAACCATCCAACAGTTAATTCGGAAAGCTCGTCAAGATTCCAACATCAAAACCAAGTCACCCGCACTGAAGGAATGCCCTCAGCGACGTGGTGTGTGTACTCGCGTCTACACAACTACTCCCAAAAAACCCAACTCTGCTCTGCGTAAAGTTGCGCGGGTAAGGTTGACATCTGGATTTGAAGTTACAGCATATATTCCCGGAATCGGTCACAACCTCCAGGAACACTCTGTAGTAATGATCCGTGGCGGTCGGGTCAAAGACTTGCCTGGAGTTAGATACCACATTATTCGCGGTACATTAGACACTTCTGGAGTCAAAGATCGCAAGCAAGGTCGTTCCAAATATGGAACTAAGCGGCCTAAAGCTGCCAAGTAAGTTCGTTATATTTGTAGACTTACATCAAAATCAGGCTCGATTAGATTGTAGACGCTCATGCTGAGGGTGTCTGCATGTTGTGCTGGTGGGGATAGATTTTCAGTGAAAACACTAAAAATGCAAATCTAACACTAGTTAATTGCCGATTTGGATCTAGATATGGTAGTTTGCAGGTAAGTTGCCCCTGTGTTGAAGTTAGAACCTAGAAAATTCTGCCGATCGTAATTTTAAAGAAACTCCCATCAGCATCTTTTTTCCCAAACCGCCGCAAACTTAAATTTAGTTAATGGTGAATTCAATCACATCGGTCTAAGTGAAGCGTGGCTAACAGTGAAAAATTGCCAGCCTACCCGTCGATCGCCGATTTAAATGAATCACTGATAACGGATAAATTACCTTTATATTTCGAGCTATGTCACGTCGAACAACAGTCCCCAAACGTCCAGTCCCACCAGATGCTGTGTATAACAGCCGCCTCGTCAATATGATGGTGCGCCGGATTATGCGGAGTGGTAAAAAATCGATCGCTTATAAAATTATTTATGATGCGATGAAAACCATCGAGGAACGCACTGGTAGCGATCCGCTCGAAACCTTTGAAAAAGCCGTCAAGAATACTACTCCGCTAGTAGAAGTCAAAGGTCGGCGGGTTGGTGGTGCTACTTATCAAGTACCAATGGAAGTAAAAGCCGAGCGCGGTACCGCACTAGCGATGCGCTGGTTGATTAACTACTCACGCGCGCGGGCTGGTAAATCGATGTCTGGTAAATTGGCTAACGAGCTGATGGATGCAGCGAATGAGACGGGCAGTGCGATCCGGAAACGGGAAGAAACCCACCGGATGGCTGAAGCAAATAAAGCTTTCGCTCATTACCGTTACTAGAGTTACAAGACTCGACTGCGACCGAATCTAGGGCAAGTGTAGTCATCCGACCATGGCGCGATCGTCGCAAGCGCACCAAAAAAGTATACAATCTTAATAAAGATTAACCCATATTATATCGGCATCCGACAACTAAGAAGGAGGTAATTGTGCCACGTACCGTCCCGTTTGAGAGAATACGCAACATCGGGATTGCAGCCCACATTGATGCGGGTAAGACAACCACGACCGAGAGAATTCTATATTATTCTGGGGTTGTCCATAAGATCGGCGAAGTTCACGAAGGAACTGCTACCACCGACTGGATGGTGCAAGAGCAAGAGCGTGGAATTACCATCACAGCAGCCGCAATCAGCACGACTTGGAAAGATCATAAGATCAATATCATCGATACACCAGGACACGTAGACTTCACGATCGAAGTCGAACGTTCGATGCGGGTATTGGATGGGGTAATCGCTGTATTCTGCTCCGTTGGCGGTGTTCAACCTCAATCGGAGACGGTATGGCGACAAGCCGATCGCTATAAAGTACCCCGAATCGTCTTTGTGAATAAGATGGATCGGACTGGTGCTAACTTTTTTAAAGTTTACGACCAGATTATCGATCGGATGCGGTGTAATGCAGTACCGTTACAAATTCCGATCGGTGCTGAAGGTGACTTTGCTGGAGTGATCGATCTCGTAACCATGCGGGCTTTTTATGCCCTAGATGACATGGGTAAAGATGTCGAAGAACGCGATATCCCCGCAGATCTCCAAGCTAAAGCCGAAGAATTCCGCTTGAAGTTACTGGAATCTGTCGCCGATACTTCCGACGCATTGACAGAGAAATATCTCGAAGGTGAAGAAATTACCCAAGCCGAGATTAAAGCAGCCGTCCGCAAAGGAACGATCGATGGTACGATCGTGCCAATGTTCTGCGGTTCCGCCTTTAAAAATAAAGGGGTTCAATCCTTACTCGATGGCGTAATCGACTATCTACCTTGTCCGACTGAAGTACCAGCAATCAAAGGTAAATCAGCCGACGATGAAACTGTCGAGATCGAACGTCATGCGAGCGACGACGAACCGTTTGCAGCATTAGCATTCAAGATTATGGCGGATAAATACGGTCGTTTGACGTTTATTCGCGTTTACTCTGGAGTTGTTAAGACTGGAACTTACGTTCTGAATCCGACTAAAGGCAAGAAAGAACGCATTTCCCGCCTGATTATCCTCAAAGCTGATGACAGACAGGAAGTAGACGAACTGCGGGCTGGTGACTTAGGTGCGGTATTGGGACTTAAAGATACCTTTACAGGCGATACCTTGTGTGACGAAGATAATGCCGTGATTCTCGAATCACTGTTTATCCCCGAACCAGTGATTTCCCTGGCGGTAGAACCCAAGACCAAGCAGGATATGGAAAAGCTTTCCAAAGCGCTCATTTCCCTGTCCCAGGAAGATCCAACCTTCCGCGTCCTCAACAATCCCGAGACCAACCAAACCGTAATTGCGGGGATGGGCGAACTTCACCTCGAAATTCTGGTCGATCGGATGCTGCGCGAATTTAACGTTGAAGCAAACATCGGTGCACCACAGGTGGCTTACCGCGAAACCATTCGTAAGAGTGTCAAGCAAGAAGGTAAGTACATCAAACAAAGTGGTGGTAGCGGTAACTACGGTCACGTTGTGGTCGAAATTGCCCCTGGAGAACCTGGTAGCGGTTTGGAATTCGTTTCCAAAATCGTGGGTGGTTCGGTACCCAAACAGTACATCAACCCGATCGAGCAAGGTGTCAAAGAGACCTGTGAATCCGGGATTTTGGCTGGGTATCCGGTGATCGACCTCAAAGTCACTCTCGTCGATGGTTCTTATCATGACGTTGACTCTAATGAAATGGCCTTCAAAATTGCGGCTTCGATCGCAACCAAAGAAGGTGT
>JBJOOY010000413.1:0-4178 GCA_046051065.1 Cyanobacteriota bacterium | reverse complement strand
CTGAAGTAGCTGGCTATTTCGATCGGGCAGCATCCGCAGTTGCTTAAGCAATAATCCTGTAGCAATCGGATCTGAAAACGCTTAAAAGTTTCGAGCCGAGCGTAATCTAAAGCTCATAATTTGTCCCATTAGTCTATACTCGATCGGTGACGCTCTCATCGGCACATGAATATACCTAATGGGATTTTTTTGGGCTTGAGTAGAGGTAAAATAGAGAAAAATCTGTGCTCGATCGACCTACACCTAATTCTTACTAATTCTTAATCCACCCCATTTCCTCTAAGGAGGGGAGAAACAGGGGAAGTAATCACATCTAGCAAAAGTATGACCGCCCCTGACTCGCTCGAAATCTTACTGCGCGATATTGCAGAAGCAGATTCATCTACCCGGATGGTAGAAGCTGTCGAAAGGTTAGCAGAGACTAGGCTAACAGCCGCTATTCCCCATCTAATTACCGTTTTAGGTTATAACAATCCTGGTGCCGCAGTAGCAGCGGTAGAGGGGCTAATTCAACTGGGTAAGCCTGCGGTGAGACCGCTCTTAGATTTATTAGATGGATACAATTATGGTGCTAGAGCGTGGGCACTGCGAGCATTAGCTGGCATTGGCGATCCGCAAGCACTAGATTTATTATTAGATGCTGCTAAAAATGATTTTGCTCTGAGTGTCAGACGTGCCGCTGCTAGGGGATTGGGGACGATTGATTGGGATAAATTAGCGGCTAGAGCTGTACCACCCGCTCAAGCTCGAGTGATCGAAGTCTTATTAGCAGTATCTCAGGATCATGAGTGGGTGGTAAGATATGCCGCGATCGCCGGATTGCAGGAATTAGCGATCGCTAGCACCATCCCGACTCCCGATCTCACCTGCCAAATTTTGCTCCATTTCGATCGATTGGTAGAAAACGACGATAATCTTGCCGTAATTGCGCGCATTTGGTTGGCACAAAAAGAAATCCAAACATATATTACCGAAATCTTGAGCCAGCAACCCGCAATCGAGCCGCAGATTTCAGTCGATTGGCAAACAACACTCGCCAAACTCTACGCCCGCAAACGGCAAGAGCAGCCACGTCCTGAAGGCGATCCGTACAAGTTTCGGGAAGTAGCCGCAGCAATTCTTGGGATCGGGGATCGGGAATAGTACTACACATGGTTTTCAAGATCGCGAAATGCTATAAATAAGGTTATGCCCATCAATCGCGTTGCGAAAGGAAAAATAACTCTCATTGAATTCATTAATGATGCAATTTAGCTTAGGACTACTCTCGATCGTCTTCGCCGAGGTGGTGAGAGATATCTACCATATCGCAGGGCATTATTGGCAACCGCTGAAGCAATTTCACCTGCTCCATCACAAAGCCTATCGTCAGGATTTCTCGATCGCTAATATGGAGCTATACCAGAAATCTCAACTGTATAATGATGTCCCTGAGTCATCGGTGATGGTAATTTTGACAGCTTTACTGGCTGGCTTTACTCAAAATCCGTGGATGTGGTTGGGTTGTATCTATTCCTGTGCCTTTTTGATTCCCGCAGCGTTGCGTGCTCAGGGAATGTTATTGGCTACCGATCTCAGTCATAAGCCTGGAGATCTCGTCGAGATTCCTGATGTGTGGCGCGTCAATCGTACCTATCACTGGCGACATCATTTTGATGAAACTAATGCTTATTTTTCGGGTCATTTTACATCAGTCGATCGAGTATTGGGTACCAGTCTATCCCTCAAAGGCAAAGTAGTCGGAATTACTGGTGCTTCGGGTACTTTAGGGCAAGCATTAATTGAAGAGTTATCTTTACAAGGTGCCAAAATTATTGCCTTTACCACAAATCAGGCAGCAATGTTTCAGCCAGAAATAAAGGTTTTGGCTTGGCAATTAGGTACTGAATCAGAGTTGGAATCTCACCTTAAAGAAATAGATATTTTAATTATCAATCACGGGATTAATGTCTATGGCGATCGATCTGCTGCGGCGATTTATGATTCCTATGAAGTGAATACTTTTTCAGCACTCAAACTCACTGAAATATTTCTGAGTACGGTTTCGCTGTCTTCAGATCGTGCAACTAAAGAATTATGGATTAATACCTCTGAAGCTGAAGTGAATCCAGCCTTTAGCCCCCTGTACGAATTATCTAAACGGGCACTTGGCGACTTAGTAACGCTACGGAGATTAGATGCACCCTGCATCATTCGGAAATTAGTATTAGGGCCATTTAAGAGTCAATTAAATCCAGTTGGGGTGATGTCCCCTCGCTGGGTTGCTTGGGCTATTGTCGCGCTCGCAAAACGAGATTTTAGAGATGTAATTATTACCATCAATCCGATTACTTACCTGATTTTTCCGATTAAGGAATTATTGCGCTCTCTCTATTTTCGTCTGTGCTCGCAGCATCCCAGTCACAAGAAATAAACATCAATAATAAACAAAGGAACTAGGGCTAGCGATACGCGCTCGCCACCAGCCACTATTTGCTAATCTTTAACGCGACGGATACCTAAGCTATCTGCTAGATTTTGGTAACGCTGAACGTTTTCACGTTGGATAAACGCGAGGAGGCGTTTACGTTGTCCGATCATTTTCAACAAGCCACGGCGGGAAGCATGATCGCTTTTGTTGATTTTCAGGTGTTCGCTGAGACGATTAATTCTTTCAGTCAACATTGCGACTTGTAGATCGGAGGAGCCAGTGTCAGTTGCGTGCAACTGATGTTTGCTCATGATTTCTTGCTTACGCTCTTGCGTTAGGGTCATAAATGCTTAGGAATTTTAGTTAAATTTGGCAACTTACTATTTTAACATTTACAGTTTAAATAGTCCAATCGAAATTCTCACCGACAACCGAGACTATCGCGGGTTGAGACTCCGGTAACGGGATTAATGCCTTTAGCTCGATCGCATAGTAGCTTGGCTTGCGATCGATCGATTAATGCATCGGTAAAATCAGCCCCCGTAATTTTAGCACCATAAAATCGCGATCGAGTAAGAGTTGCCTCTGTTAAGATGGCATTGGTCAAATTTGCCTCGTCAAATGTCGCTCGATCGGCTAATGCACCAGTGAGATTGGTTCCAGCTAAATTCGTTCTGAGCAACACTCCCATCGTCAAGATCGCATTCGTTAAATTAGCACCACTAAAATCTACTTCGCGCATCTCCGATGAGACGAAGACTCCACCACTGAGATCTTGCCCAGCAAAATTCCGACCTTGAAGATTAATCCGACTATAATTGGTTTGGCCGCCTAGAGCTAAGATAGGATTATTTATACCCAATATTAACCAGACACAAGTTAAGATTAGTAACCGCATCAGCCAAGTAGTAAGTGATGATAAGATCGGCTTTAACATAATTTACATTTGTTATTGATTATTTAAGATTTTGATAAAATGATAATTGAATCGATCGAAACCGAAATCGATCTTAAAGATGCACTAGGCGAGATCGATCGAGTGGTTGAAACAACACTTCAACAATGGGGAGAACCTCTCAGGTGGGCGATTACAGCAATCGATCGAGACACAAATATCGCGCACATAGAAGCGATCGTAATTAAAGAATAAATCGAATCTTTATGCTGACATAGTAATTATTTTTTAATTAGTTAATTACCCTAAGATCGCCGCTAAAGCTGGTTGCAGAGTAGAATATTGAAACTTAAAACCTTCAGCTAAAGTTTGGGTAGGAACTACTTGCTGTCCTTGTAACACGACGATCGCACCTTCGCCTAACATCGCTTCGAGGGCAAAATCCGGTACTGGTAGCCAGGAAGGACGATTCATCACCGCGCCGAGAGTTTGGGAAAAATCTTGCATTGTGACGGGATTGGGTGCAGTTGCATTGTAAACACCCTCAATCTTGGAATTAATAATCGCCGAAACGATTAATTTCACGACATCATCGCGATGAATCCAGGAAAACCATTGCTTACCACTACCGATCGGTCCGCCGACAAAGGCACTAAATGGTGTTAACATCTTGCCTAAAGCACCGCCATTTTCACCTAAGACAATTCCCAAGCGCAGAATTACTAAGCGAGTACCGCTGGTTTTTACTGCTTGCGCGGCTGTTTCCCAAGCCGTACATACTTCCGCCAGAAAATCTGTGCCAGCAGGGCTCGTTTCATTATATTTAGCCGTTTCGCTAGTGCCATAGTAGCCGATCGCTGAGGCATTAATTAG
>JBJOOY010000412.1:0-5544 GCA_046051065.1 Cyanobacteriota bacterium | reverse complement strand
ACTCCCCCAGCGGCACCTACTCCCCCAACGCCACCTACTCCCCCAGCGCCACCTACGCCTAATATTGACGCTAAACTTCAAAATAGGTTAGATCTACCTAAAACAGGTCCGGAAGTTCAAGTTACTAATAACCAATCTCTGACGCTTCAAGAGGCGATCGAGACTGCATTACGTAATAATCGCGATGTTCAAGCTGCCCGACTTGGTATCGATCGAAGTAAATCAGCCGTTAGTCAAGCCCAAGCTAGTAATGCAATCCAAGTAGGATTGACAAGCGATATCACCTATCAAGGTAGTCCATTACTCACCACCGATCCAGTTTTAGCTAGCTCATTTGGCAGCGGCACTAATATCGATGCTCGGGGGGGACTCAACGCAACTTATAGTCTCCTGAATGCAGGTCGGAATGCAAGTTCGATCCGTGCGGCCCAAGAACAGGTGAATTTCGACAGATTGGATCTCCTGCGTGTCGAACAACTCACCAAAGGTAATATCATCACTGCTTACTTCGATCTGCAAAACGCCGATTCATCAGTCATTATCAACCAAGCTGCGGTCAAAGATGCTACTCGCAGTGTGAGTGATGCTCAGCTTCAAGAAAAAGCTGGCGTGGGTACCAGATTTGATGTCCTCCAGGCTCAAGTTAAACTAGCTACCGCCAATCAAGATCTCACCAACGCCCAAGGGCAACAACAAACTGCTCGCAAGAAAATTGCCCAGATCCTCAGTGTCGATCAAAATACTGAATACAAAGCCGCTGATGCTGTGCGCGAGTTGGGCACATGGGGCAGTTCTCTCGAAGATAGCGTAGTATTAGCATTGAAAAACCGCCCCGAAGTTCAGCAACAAATAGCTCGGCGCAATATCAGCCAGCAAGAACAGGTTGTGGCATCTGCCGCTGATTCTCCCCAAGTCGATCTCATTGCTCAATATAATATCAATAAAAATTTGAGTAGTTCTGCTCAGCGTGTGAGCAGTATTCAGACCGACGCTGCCCGCGATAGCTACAGCGTGGGTGCGCAATTGAGGTGGAGCTTTTGGGATGGTGGTGCCGCCAGAGCGCGGACGAATCAACAGAAGGTCAACCAAGAAATCTCGGAAAACCAGTTTACCACAGCCCGAAATCAAATTCGGTTTGAAGTCGAACAAGCCTATAACAATCTCGGTAGTAACAAAAAAAATATCGCTACTTCTACCCAAGCACTGCAACAAGCTGAAGAAAGTCTCAAACTCGCTCGTCTGCGGTTCCAATCTGGTGTGGGAACTCAAACCGATGTAATTCAGGCTCAAACAGAACTCGCTCGCGCCCGTGGTAATCGGATTACGGCGATTATTAATTACAATCGCGCTCTGTCCAGTTTGCGGACGGCTACAGTGACAGTTGAGTAATACCAAATCCGCTTCACAAACCCTTCTTTTGCGATCGAAAACCTAGGTAGCCCTCACCCCGCCCTCACCTGCGGCTCTGGCTCCCCTCTCCCAAGCGTGGGAGAGGGGTTGCAATTTATCGATCGATAAATTGCTGCTTACCACATTCAGGGCAGAATTTATGATTGGCAGCATGAGTAGTGCCACAATGACCGCAATTAACGGTTGCGGGCAGACTAGATGCCGATCGTTTGGGTTTAGCCAATCCGATCATTTCGGCATTAGATTTACCCCCAGGTACCATCGGATAGCAGTTCTCATCCCGCTTGACTTGGGCATTGAGTAGCACTGGGCCATCGTGAGCCAGCATCGCCGCGATCGCGTCTGGTAAATCTTCTCGATTATTAACTGTTATCCCCTTAATCCCATATGCCTGCGCTAACAGCATGAAATCGGGCATAGAGGGAGCCATTTCTGAGGAAGAGTAGTTTTCCTCATAAAAAGCTTCCTGCCACTGTCTGACCATGCCTTGCCAGCCATTATTGATGATGACGATTTTGACACTTAAGCCGTATTGCTTGAGAGTACCGAGTTCTTGCAGATTCATCTGGAAACTGGCATCCCCACTGATACAGATGACTCGATCGTTCGGTAGTGCCATTTGTACGCCCATTGCGGCGGGTACGCCAAAACCCATCGTGCCTAGTCCCGCACTAGAAATCCAGTGACGCGGGAGGTTATTCAGAAATTGGGCTGCCCACATTTGATGTTGGCCGACATCGGTGGTGTAGTAAGCATCCGGTGCTTGCCGACGACATTCGACGATTACCTCTTGAGGTGCAAGTAAACCCGTATAAGTGGGTGCAACTAGCGGATTATCGCTGCGCCAATGCTCGATCGTGTCTAACCAAGGTCTAGTGCGATCGGCGTTACCACCCAGACTTAATTCCTGAACTCTTTGCAGCAGCTGGATTAGTACCTGTTTGATATCACCGACGATCGGCACATCTGGAGTGCGATTTTTGCCGACTTCAGCGGGATCGATATCGATATGGATGACCTTAGCTTTAGCCGCAAATTCTGCTAATTTACCAGTCACTCGATCGTCAAACCGCGCGCCGACAGCAATTAACAAATCGCAATCTGTTACCGCCCAGTTAGCATAAGCCGTCCCGTGCATGCCCAACATCCCGACAGAAAGGGGGTGAGTTTCATTAAAAGCACCTTTGCCCATTAGGGTAGTGGTGACGGGGATTTGGAATAATTCTGCTAATTGCTTGACTTCCGCATGGGCACTAGCAGAAATAGCTCCACCACCTACGTAGAGTAGAGGTTGATGACTTTTGGCAATTAGTTGAACTGCTTGATTGATTTGGCGAGGATTGCCGCGTACGGTTGGTTTGTAGCCAGGTAGTTTAACATTGCCAGGGGCAACGGGGGTATAGTCGCACAGCATCGCACCAATGTCTTTGGGTACATCGATTAAGACTGGCCCAGGCCGACCAGAAGCTGCGATATAAAAGGCCTCAGCAACAATCCGCGCCATGTCAGCCGGATCGCGAACGACATAGGAATGTTTGACGATCGGTAGTGTAATTCCGTAGATATCGGTTTCTTGAAACGCATCAGTACCGATATAAAAACTGGCGACTTGTCCGGTGACAATTACCATCGGAATCGAGTCCATTTGGGCCGTAGCGATCCCCGTAACGAGGTTGGTAGCGCCGGGGCCAGAAGTAGCAAAACACACGCCGACTTGCCCCGTAGCACGGGCGTATCCATCCGCTGCATGGGCAGCACCTTGCTCGTGCCGCACGAGGATATGCTTGATTTTACCTGCGGCTTCAAATCGATAGATCTCATCATAAATCGGTAAGATCGCCCCACCAGGATAACCAAAGATATGTTTGACACCATGACTGTACAAACTATTGAGCAGCGCATAGGCCCCAGTCTGTTGTTGCGCGATCGCGGGTGCAGACGGTGAGTCATTCGGCGATCCGATCGCGGGTGTAGACAGCATGCCGCTCGGCGATAATTGTGTAGTTGCTACTTCAATGACACGTTGAGATACCACAAATAAACCTCATGAATTAGAGTTAAAATTATACCGTTTAGCGATCTGATTTAACCGATCTCCAAATTAGCTGAAATCCTGGGATATTTAGTGGCTGAGATTAAATGCCAAAGGATTGAATAGTTTTTTATTATCACCGATCGGCCACAGGAGATCGACAATCGAGATATTTATTGTAATGTTGGAGCATCTGCTACTGACATCTAGACTTGTCTAAATATAATACCCATGCATTTGAGTTGTTTGAATCTAGCTGGGGATCGATCGGCAATGGCTATCGCAGCAAATCTCGATCGTCCATCGATCTCGCTTTCAGATTTAACCAATGCTCTCGATACAATAATTCTAGCTGATTTCCGGCATTCCGAAATAACTTGACTTGGATGAAAATTAAACCTTGAAACAAGCGATAAAATGCGAGACTGACGATCGCCACAATCATCCCTGTGGCTGTAGTAATTAATGCTTCGCTGATTCCTAGTGTGACTTTAGCACCAGCTGCTGTACCAAGATCGGCTATTTTAACTCCCTCTAGAGAATTAATTAAGCCTAAAACAGTACCGAGTAATCCGAGTAAAGGGGCGAGAGCAATAATCGATTCCAGGGTTTTATCCCCTTTGCGCATCGTGGCTAACTCATCTTCGGCTGAGGCTTCGAGGGCAAGTCTAAAGGTTTCTGGATCGGGATTTGCCCGAGCGAGCGGCGCAGACATAAACCGACCAATCGGTTTACTGCGCTCTTGTTTGGCAATTTGAGCGGCGCGATCCCAGTCATGCTTTTCACTAGCGTCTAAGACTCGATCGATTAATTCTTCTTCCTTCCTAAGTGTTTTAAACCAAAACCACAGGCGTTCCAAAATGGTAGCTAAGGATAGGATGGACAGACCGAGCAATGGCCACATTGCGGGGCCACCTTTCTGGATCAGTTGACTAAAAGCATCCATAATCAAACAATTGGGATTTAATTAATTAAGGTTATTCGATCGCAAGTGCCTTGCTATCTAATTTCTAGCAGTTAATAAAGGTTAATTTATTTAAATGCATGATATCTACAGTAACATTAGGCTGCCGCTCCAATTTAGATCTTGGCTGGTAGATTTTGGATTATTTCCATTGATGTTCGGGAAATGGAAAAATATCACTAGCGATCGATAACTGTCCTAATTTATGGGACGATCTGGGATTAAAATTCGCAGTTCTAACCAACCAACTACACCACAGGGTAACTAACTATCGTGAAATCTTTACTGCAAGTATTTCAAAGCCGAAAAATGGCGGCTTTACTGTTGCTCGGTTTTGCTTCTGGACTACCATCTCAAATTATCGATGCACCATTAAAAGCCTGGCTGACGATGGCACATGTTGATGTTAAATCAATTACCGAGTTGTCTGCACTGGCAATGTTTCCCTATGCTTTCAAGGTGTTCTGGTCGCCGTTATTGGATCGGTATGCACCGCCTTTTTTAGGACGCAGAAGGGGTTGGCTCTTAATTACCCAAGTTGCACTGATTATCGGCATTATCTTAATGGCAATTCAAAATCCTCAGCCAGGAAATTTGCAGTTAATCACAATTATTGCAGTGGCGATCGGCTTTTTTAGTGCATCCCAAGATATTGCTACAGATGCCTATCGGACTGATGTCTTAGAAACACTGGAAATGGGTGCTGGTGGTGCGGTATCTACTTTCGGTTTCCGGTTGGCGATGTTACTAGCTAGTGGCTGGGCGTTGATTGCTGCCGATCCGACTCGACCCGGACATCTCAGTTGGAATACAGTTTATCTGATTTTGGCTGGGTTAATGCTATTGGGGTTAATTACTACGCTCTGGGCACCACAACCGATCGCTGACGAACGCACGCCAGCTTCTTTAACTGATGCGGTTATTCTACCTTTTCAAGACTTTTTTCAGCGGCGGGGTGTAGTAACGGGGATACTGACATTAGTACTGATCGTAATTTATAAGATTGGCGATTATATGGTCAAAGGAGTGTCTACACCCTTCCTATTAGAGATTCACTTTACTCAAACCCAAATTGGTCTAATTCAGGGGGGATGGGGGATTTTAGCGACAATTGTAGGTGCATTTGTCGGGGGGGTAA
>JBJOOY010000411.1:0-6018 GCA_046051065.1 Cyanobacteriota bacterium | reverse complement strand
TCTTAATCTTTGGGAAGCAGAAATATCACTTTATATCACTGCTTTAGATCGAATAAAACAATATTCTGCTAAATCCTATTTGGAAATGAAGCAGCAATTAGCATACAACTTGACTGAAAGTACAAGATGCCCAGAGCTATTAACAGGAAATGCTTACAATGAGGAAGTGATGATATCCAAACATCATTCTGATGGTGAAGTTATTGCCATTACCTATGTATATATATACAAATTGATGCTGGCATATTTATTTAGTAATCATCGTGCCGCTCTGGAAAATATTACTCAATGCGAACAGTATTTATTGACACTTTCTGGCATGATTACAGTTCCTATATTCCATTTTTATGCAGCTCTAACATACTTAGCCATCTACAATAAGTCAGAACAAGAGCAATCGAAAACTCTCAGCCAAATCGATACTTATCAAGGAACGATCGATCTATGGGCACAAAATGCACCGATGAATTATCGTCATAAATGGCATTTAATCGAAGCAGAGAAGCAAAGAGTATTAGGCAATAAAGCCACCGCGATCGAGCATTACGATCTGGCGATTGCGGGTGCGAAAGAACATCAATTTATCCATGAAGAAGCCCTTGCCAACGAACTAGCTGCCAAGTTTTACCTAGATTGGGGTAAATCAAAAATCGCTGGGATTTATCTCATTGAGGCTTATTACAGTTATACCCGCTGGGGCGCGCTGGCAAAAGTAGACCAATTAATCGAACTCTATCCTCAACTGCTCGCACCGATCCTCGTTCGAGATCCCACGGATGATTCGATCGTCGCAATGAATACAATGGGTAATACTATTTATAGCAACACTGAATTTTTAGATTTGGCGACAATGCTCAAAGCATCCCAAAGTATTTCCGAAGAAGTTGAACTCGATCTACTCATCGTCAGTCTTTTAAAGATCGTAATTACCAATGCTGGCGCGGATAAGTGTGTTTTATTGCTACAAGAAGAAGAACAGTTACGGGTAATTGCCAGAGTAGAAATGGGACAGCAACCCCAATTATTATCACTGTTACCACTTGAATCGAGTCTAGATGTGCCGATTAGTTTGGTAAATATGGTTAAGAATGATTTGAAGCCGACGATAATAGTTGATGCAGTTAAAGATCCTCAGTTTGCCGGAGATGCTTATATTCAGCAGCATCAATCTAAAAGTGTGCTGTGTATGCCGATTTTAGATCGAGGTAAATTGGTAGGAATTTTATATTTAGAAAATCAGCTCACGACTGGAGCATTTACAACCGATCGGATCGATGTGCTGCAATTATTAACCGCGCAGGCGGCAATTTCGATCGAAAATGCCAAACTTTATGGCGCACTCCAATTATCTGTAGAACAACTCGAACAACGAGTCGAAACCCGGACGATCGAATTAAAAGCAGCTAAAGAAGTAGCCGAATGCGCCAATCAAGCCAAGACTAGTTTTTTCAACTACATGAGTCACGAGCTGCGGACTCCACTTAATGCTATTTTAGGGATGACAGAGGCTTTACAAATACAGGAATGCGGTGTTGTCAACGATCGACAACTCAAGTATTTACGGAAGATCGAAGGGGCTGGCAACCATCTCCTGGAGCTGATTAATGATATTCTCGACTTAGCTAAAATCGAAGCTGGAAAACTAGAACTGCATTGTACTCCAACCGATATCGAGCGGCTTTGTAATGCTAGTTCGATCTTCATCAACCAACAAGCTTTAAAAAAACACATTCAATTAGAGCTGAAAATTCCTGCCAATCTACCGAAGCTAGTTGTAGACGAACGCCGCATGCGCCAAGTCTTAATTAACTTACTCAATAATGCCGTTAAGTTCACCCCCCTAGGCGGAAAGATTACGATCGAGGTGTCACAGCTTCAGCCAAAATCTACCGATCGAAATACCTCGATCGTCAGAATTGCCACGATCGATACTGGCATTGGCATTAGCCCAGACAATCTCGCCCGACTGTTTCAACCTTTCATGCAAATCGATAGTGCCTTGAACCGTAAATCACAGGGTACGGGTTTAGGCTTGAACCTCGTTAAACAGATTGTTGAATTACATGGTGGCAAAGTTACTGTTACGAGTGAAGTCAATGTCGGTAGTTGTTTTGCGATCGATCTACCCTATAGTAATCTCCCTTATGTCTTCGCTTTAGATCCGGCGGCGATCGAACATTCAGTACCAATCAATGGTGAGAACAGTGGTTACAGCTTACCTGCTGAAGCTGTCAAGATCGCGCCGTCGATCTTATTTATCGATGAAGATCGAGTCCATCTGGAAACTACCGCTAGTTATTTACGTGCCAAAGGTTACCAACTAATTACTGCTAATAATGTGTTAGAGGCGATCGATTTAAGGGGATTAAATGTGCCTAACGTGATCGTTTTAGCTGTGCAACTGCCCGATTTAGCTAATTTAGCAATCACGATCGAGCAATTGCGGCAACATCCTCATTTAGCCAAGTTACCGATGATTGCGATCTCTACGGCGATGGAAATCGAGATCGCCATAGACACAGCACGTGACACTTCTCAACTACTAGCGTCACCCATCGCTACCCCCGTAGATGCCCGATCGCGTTGTTTAGCTGCTGGGGCAAACTATTATCTGAGTAAACCGATCGCGCTCAAAGTACTGGCACAAAAGATTCACGATTGCCTCACAGATGCTCGATCGGTTGTTAGTAGTTGAAGGGGGGTCTATGCTACTGATTTAGCCCAGTTTTTCGCCCAGTTGAGAGTTTGATGCACTCGATCGATTGTCGCTGCTTCGCAATACAATCTCAGGACTGGTTCGGTACCGCTAAACCTGATTAGCAACCAACTTTCATCCGCCAGATTGAATTTATAGCCATCTGCTAAATTACGATCGAGTACGGCTACTCCCGCAATTTCACTAAACGGTTGACTCTCTAATTGAGCCATCAATTTCCCGCGCTCATCCATACTATTGAGATGCAGATCGATGCGATCGTAGGCAAAATGATAGTCTGTCTGCGCCTGAAGTTGACGGTAGAGTTCGCCTAAATCTTGCCCCGATTTAGCGATTGCTTCGAGTAAATATAACGCCGAGAGCAGGGCATCGCGTTCGGGAATATGATTGCCATACCCAATTCCCCCCGACTCTTCGCCACCGATGAGGACGGGTGTAGTTAACATCCGATCGGCAATATATTTATAACCGATTGGTGTTTCATAAATCGGTAAATCGTATAACTTCGCCATCTTCGGGACGAGGTTAGAAGTACTGACGGTCTTGATAATTTCGCCTGTAAAACCCCGTCGTTTGGCTAAATGTTCGATTAGAATCGGAATCAAGAACTGGGAACTCATAAACTCACCAGTACCATCTACAGCCGCAATTCGATCGCAGTCTCCATCGAAGACTAAACCCACTTTTACGCCAGTTTGACGATCGTGGCTACGAATCACCCGCATTAGTTGAGATAGATATTTCGGCAACGGTTCCGGCGCACCGCCATCGAATAGCGGATCGGTATTGCTATTTAATTCGGTAATCGGTTTACCCAATAATCGATCTAAACCAGTGCTAGATGCACCATGCATCGCATCGGAAAATACTGTTAGTTTGCCCGTAGCGATCGCGTGTTGAATACTAGCTAAATCGACTTTTCCCTGCAATTGGTGACAGTAACTCTCCCACGGATCGAAGGTAGTTAATGTGCCTGGCTGCTTGCTGGGTAAAGTTTCCCCCAACCTAGTTTCAATTTTTTGGGTCATTTCTGGCGGTACGGAACCCCCGAAATTGCCCTTCACTTTTAAACCTAAATAATCGCCAGGATTGTGACTGGCGGTAATTACTAGGGCACCGAGCGCATTTTGGCTATGAGCCGCCCAACTAAATGCCGGAGTGGGCGCATAAGTATTGCTAAGAATCACATCGAATCCAGCTTGTTGAACCGCTACCGCCATCCGGTTGGCAAAAGTTTCGGCCATAAACCGTCGATCGAATCCGACGATGATCTTGCGGTTGCCCGTTTTAGCCGTATATGTATCAGCCAGGATTTCAGCAGCCAGCGGTGCTACCATCAATAATCGATCGAATGTAAATTCAGCCCCAATTACACCCCGCCAACCATCCGTCCCAAATTTAATAGCGTTCGCACTCATCAGTCCACTTCTCTAGCAACTTCACCATTTTACAGATGCAGACGATCTTCGTGCGGATCGCTCTTCACTGAATTTATCATTTTGAGACGGTGGAGACTGTTAATGCTCATTTAGCCGATCGAAGATATGAGTCAGGTATATAGCCAATTCCAGATCGATCGTCATCGAACCGATTATGCTAACGCATCCTTGAGCGCAGTTCTTGCGGCTAAATGATTACGAGTAGATGTGAGAATTTCTACTTCCCGTTCTAGTCGAGTAGTAGTATCTTGCATTTCTAATAAAGCTTGCTGTTCCGCTGCTACACCATAGAGATGACTGGCAACCCAATATGATAATTCGATCGGTAAATTTGGTAGAGTATCTGGTAACTCGATCGGTTGTTCGGTGAGTTTCCCTGACAAATGCACTACATCTCGCAATAACCGCTCGACATCAGTCGCTAACGGACGTAAATCTTCGTCCGTGGGTCGATCCTCAATCCACTCCACTAAGCCCACTCGATAGGGCTTCTCGCGCACGTATTCGAGCACTCTGAACCGTTGTTGGCCCATTGTCAACACTTTCATTCGATCGTCGGGCAAGCGCTGAAAATGAACGATTTCCGCACAACAACCAATCTCTGCTGGTTGACCGCGAACGGGATCCCACATTTGCACTCCAAATCGCCTGTCGCTACCCATGACCGTATTCATCAAAATCCGATAGCGAAACTCAAAAATATGCAGCGGTAATGGACGACTTGGAAACAGCACCAGTTCTGGGAGCGGAAATAGTGGTAATTCTCTCACGGCGATTAAAGAAGATGGTGCCATAGTAAATTATGAATTATGAATTATGAATTATGATTGATAATTCATTTTTTTGGGCGATACCCACTCCGCTCGCCCTGCTAAGCGCAAGGGACAAGGGAGATGGAAACCTTACCAATTATTATTATAACTTCACTTCAATATCTACACCTGCGGGTAGGTCTAATTTCATCAGAGCATAGATCGTTTTGGCAGAAGGATCTTTAGATATCAATGATCCGTCGATGGGTGCGGGTTTCAAAATGTTCTCGTGAGTCTTTCTCAACGTGAGGCGATCGCAAGACACTATAAATACGACGGCGGGTGGGTAATGGAATTGGCCCGATCACGTTTGCTCTAGTGCGATTAGCTGTTTCGACAATCTTATCACAGGATGTATCAAGTAGACGGCGATCGAATGCTTTCAACCGAATCCAAATTTTCTGCTGAGTTACAGTCCTCTCATGGCAATAAATAATTTTTGACTGAGTGAAGTATGAGAGTACTAGCGATCGAAAAATAATTAAAAAAATATGTAAATTCTAAACCTTGCTTCGTGACGTATCGACAAAAAAGTCCCCATGTGAGGACTTTTGGAAATAAATTAGTAAGCTAATATTTAGAGTTTCACTTCGATGTCTACACCTGCTGGTAGATCTAGTTTCATGAGAGCATCGATAGTTTTAGCTGAAGGATCTTTGATATCGATGATGCGGCGATGGGTGCGAGTTTCAAAATGCTCACGGGAATCTTTATCAACGTGAGGAGAACGCAAGACACAATAGATGCGGCGGCGGGTTGGTAAGGGGATGGGGCCGATTGCGGTTGCGCCAGTTCTGTTGGCAGTTTCAACGATCTTATCGCAGGATGTGTCTAATAAACGACGATCGAATGCTTTCAACCGAATCCGAATTTTCTGCTGAGTTACAGTAGCCATAATTTTAAAGTTTAGGTTTAGGTTGTCAAGGTACGAGATAGAAGACGATTAATTTATCAGACACAAAGATAGAGATACACCGAAGTATATCTCTATCTGGGGTTAGGTAATTAACCTATTTAACGATTTTAGCTACAACACCTGCACCGATGGTTC
>JBJOOY010000410.1:0-4705 GCA_046051065.1 Cyanobacteriota bacterium | reverse complement strand
TAATGTCAAAATTGCTAATGCTGTATCTTTAGCTGGTGATGTTCATGTCGAATCAGAAGCTGTCATTAGCGGTGTGCTAGGTGTCCATCAATTCGTACGGATTGGTAAATTATCGATGATTGGCGGTATGACTAGGATTCAGCGAGACGTACCACCCTATACAATTGTTGAAGGGACACCCGCACGAGTACGCTCGCTCAATTTAGTTGGTTTGCAACGTTCTGGATGCGCTCCAGAAGAAATCGCTGTGCTCAAAAAAGCCTTTCGGACGATCTATTATTCTCATAAAACTATCCTTCAAGCTTTAGAAGACTTAGATTTATTCCCTAACTACGAACGAGTTAAACATCTTCAAAGATTTTTACAACTGTCGATCGAGGGTAAAAAAGATAACAACCGCAGAGGTCCAATTCCTGGGAAATCGATCGATAGCAAGGGTGAGTAATTAATTTAAAACTTAGTTGTTTGTAATTTAGTTATACTTTGAGCGGGGATAATCTGATCATTCCAAAATCGTGATGATATGACCCATCCACCCATCCACAAAACCGCAATTTATAACCGTGCGGAGTATATTAGTTTTTCTATTCCCTATCCCCTATCCCCGATTCGGTGACTCAAACCAAAACTATCTTCATTAGTACTGGAGACGTGTCTGGCGATCTTCAAGGTGCGTTAATTGTCACTGCACTCAAGCAACTAGCCCAAAAGTCTGGCATTGACTTAAATATTGTCGCGCTTGGCGGTAATAGAATGGCCACAGCAGGCGCAAATATCCTTGCTGACACTACTGGTATCAGTTCGATGGGATATTGGGAAGCATTACCTTACATCGGGCCGACGATTCAAGTTCAGAATATTGCCAAAAAGTATTTAAAAACCACACCACCAGATGCGATCGTCTTAATTGATTATATGGGACCGAATGTGAGTATTGGCAACTATGCCAAACGGACATTTCCCAAGGTGCCAATTATTTATTATATTGCTCCACAAGAATGGGTGTGGGCGACTGACAAGAAAAATGCTAGCAAGATCGTTGAATTTACAGATCGAATTCTGTCAATTTTCCCCGCAGAAGCAAGATTTTTTGAAAGTAAAGGGGCTAATGTACATTTTGTCGGACATCCATTGCTCGATCGAGTGGCAAATATTCCGGATCGATCTTATGCTCGCGCACAATTGGGTATTGCTGATGATGAAATTGCAGTTGCGCTGATTCCAGCTTCTCGGAAACAAGAACTAAAATATTTAATGCCAGCAATCTTTGCAGCAGCCCGCCAAATTCAGACACAATTACCCAACGTGAGGTTTTGGATTCCGCTCTCTCGCGATGTGTTTAAAGCAGAGATCGATCGAGCAATTCTAGAGTATCAATTAAATGCTACTCTGATCGCCAAAAATACCGATTTTGTCCTCGCCGCAGCAGATTTGGCAATTACTAAATGCGGCACGGTAAGTTTAGAATTAGCATTACTAAATGTTCCTCAAGTTGTGATTTATCGAGTCAGTAAAGTAACAGCTTGGATTGCCAAAAATATCATTAATTTTTCCATCCCGTTCATGTCTCCACCTAATTTGGTCGAAATGAAATCGATCGTCCCCGAACTAATGCAAGATGAAGCTCATCCCGATCGCATTGCTGCTGAAAGTCTGGAATTAATTTTAAACCAAGCAAAACGAGATCGCATGTTCGCCGACTATGCCCAAATGCGGCTGGGACTAGGTGAGCTAGGTGTTTGCGATCGAGTCGCACATGAGATCTTAGCTAAAATTTAGCATTAACCTTATTCTAGAAATTTGTAAATATTTATGTTGATCTGCTAGAGTTGCACGGCGATCGATAGTCAAGAATATCTCCAGACAGCTAATCTAAGCTAGACTGAAATAGGGTTTGACCTGCCACAGCAAGTAATCCACGTTTAGCAGGCTTTCCCGAGCACAGTAGAGAGACAAGTGACGGGAGTAGATATGACTGATAATTACTTGAAAATCGAAAGAACCCGACAAAAACTGGTTGATAGTTACAATAGTTTACCAGAACTCGATCGGGTGATCGTCCAATTAATTTCAGTAATTTATCGACCAGTCAGTAGAACAATAATATTAGATCTACTCAACGAAACAGAATTGTGTGGCGATAAACGCTGGATTGCTTTGACACTCAAGCCATATCTCGATCGATTCATTGTCAACGATCTATTAATCCCAAATCGGCAATCTAGTGTTCAAATTCAGCCACTAATTGCTGAAATTGCTACCCGTGAGGCGATTGTGGATGGGCGATTTGCAATGATGAGTAAGGCTGTGAAAATATTATTGCCGATCGCGGAATACGGTAATGGAGTCCGTAATTTTAGCCATTACAGCGAACTGATTCGGGAAGTGCGGTTTGGTCTTTATGACAACGACCTGAAATTTATTCGCAAACAGATTGAAGATTATAATCGCTACAATCGGGCATCTGAATCTATTGTATTGGAGGAATTATGGCACCAACTCTGCAACAATCCTTTCGATCCTGATTGGTTTGCTACTATCATTCCAGATTTAGCTGATGAGATTCTTTCAGGAATTTTAAATCATTCGATCGAACAGTTAGCCCCCGCAGAAGAAGCCTTTGCCGCACTCCCAGCCACTATTGAAAATACAACTCAGCCGATGATGCAGGAGGAGCTGCATATGCTGTTGTTGGAACAGTTAATGTTGCGGGGTAAATTAATCCAAGCCAAAGAAGTATTAGATCGATTACCAGCAAATTGGCACGATCGATTTGCACATTTTTGGGGCTGGTGGTATTTTTTACATGGCGACGATCGATCGGCTATTTTAGATTACGAAACTGCCCTGCGTACTCTCAAAAAAGGTAGTGGTAAACGAAAAATTTATTTCTCCTCTACCAGCGGCTTATTCTTGATTCTTGCCCTACTCAGACGGAGTGAGCAGAAAGATCTAAGCACAGCTTTAGAACATGTAAAAGTGGCAAGCCAGGCAAAATCTTGGCTGAGTTCGACTTATAGCATTCTCGAATACACGATCGAATTGCAAATGGGTAAACTCGATCGACGAGACTTAATTCTTAGATATACACCACTCCCAACCCACAACAGTTTAGAAGTCATAATTCGAGCCTTGTGCATTCATTGGGTGGATAAAAATAACACACACAAGCAATTAGCTCATATACTTGAAAAATTCTATTCACAAACAAGTGTGGCTGGATATAAATGGTTGACAATGGAATCAGCCGGAATATTGTCTCGTCTCGATCCTAGTGATAAATTTCAGAGTTATTATCAACAGCAATCAACAGCACTGCAAACAGAAATCGAGATTGGTAATCTTGCCAAATTAATTCAACCGCAAGAAGAATGGGAAATCTGTTTGACTGCGTTGACTAATTTGCAACAAAAAAATGCCCCAGTTACTGTTGATTCAACTACTAGCGATCGCCGATTAGTTTGGGCGATCACTATGTATGGTAGTAGCTATCAAATCCAGCCTCGCGAACAAAGTCGGAATGCCAAGGGTGAATGGAGCAAGGGACGAAATGTTGCCCTCAAACGACTGCGGGGTACAACAGAGTTTGATTATCCCACACCGCAAGATTTGAAAGTGTGCAGTCACCTTGAGTCTTATAACTATAACGGTTGGGGCAGTACGGATTATCGATTCAATGAAAAAGCGATCGCCGCATTAATCGGACACCCATTAGTATTTTGGGACGATAATCCAGTTTCGAGAATTGAAATAGTTGCGGGAGAGCCAGAATTAACGATCGAAACTACCACCAATAATCGAATCGTGCTCTCCCTATCCCCAGAACTCGCGATCGGTAAAAATATCATGTTACAAAAAGAAAGTCCGACCCGACTCAAAGCGATCGTGATTACCGAAGAGCATCGCCAGATTGCTGGAATATTGGGCAAACAGAACCGATTAGAGGTGCCACTAGCTGCCAAGGATCGTGTGTTAGCCGCCATTGGGGGAATTTCTAACATTGTTAATGTCCATTCGGATATCGGCGGCGGTGCGGCGAATATCGAGGAAGTTCCCAGCGATCCGCAGCCCCACGTTCATCTGTTGCCTCATGGCTCAGGGTTGAAAGTGGCAGTATTATCGCGTCCATTTGCCCCCGCAGGCCCTTACTATAGCCCTGGTGCGGGCGGTAAAACGATTATTGCGGAAGTTGACGGCGAACGGCTGCAAACGACCCGGGATTTAGCTGCTGAGACACGATTGGCGAATGCAATTATTTCCGCTTGTCCGACATTGGAGCGGACGGAAGAATACGATGGCGAATGGCTGATTGACGAACCAGAAGACTGTCTGGAATTATTGGTAGAACTGCAAGCTCTCGATGATGTAGTGACGGTAGAATGGCCAGAGGGTGAGAAGATGCGTGTCAGTCGTCAAGCTGGTTTGGCAGATTTTCAGATGCGGATTCAGCGAGAAAATGATTGGTTCGCGACGACTGGTAAGGTGCAGGTGGATGAAGATCGGGTGGTGGAATTACAACAATTGCTAGCACTACTCGATCGATCGCCCAGTCGGTTTATTCCCCTCGGTGACGGTCAATTTCTCGCCCTCACTGAGGAATTTCGCCAGCGGTTAAATGAGTTGCGTGGCGTATCCGAGCGACATGGCAAAGGCTTCCGTATTCACCCCCTGGCGGCTCTGACAATGGAAGATTGGCTCGATGATG
>JBJOOY010000409.1:0-6553 GCA_046051065.1 Cyanobacteriota bacterium | reverse complement strand
ATGAATGGATTCCAATAAATGCCTACTCTAGCTGGGAAGTACTAGTGTCATCTGTTGAGAAAATTCTTAAAGAATTTGGCAAAAATTATGTAATTAATTTTGCCTAGGTACTTAAGGTATTAGCCCCTAATCCCTCACCTCAGTACTTTGACGGGACAAACAGCAGATAAATGTACGGGTGTCCCCACGCTCTGGTAGACTTGTAGACTGAAATGCCTATAAATAAAGCCCTTTGGGAGCAAAGTATCAGTGGAAAATAGTTTAGGTTTAGAAATTATAGAAGTGGTTGAGCAAGCGGCGATCGCGTCAGCGCGCTTGATGGGTAAAGGTGATAAAAATGAAGCCGATCGTGTTGCAGTTGAAGCAATGCGCGAACGGATGAATAAAATCTACATGCGTGGACGGATCGTCATTGGTGAAGGCGAACGCGATGACGCACCCATGCTCTATATCGGCGAAGAAGTTGGGATCTGTTCTCAACCTAATGCTGCTGAATTGTGCAGCATCGACGAACTAGTTGAAATCGATATCGCTGTCGATCCCT
Source organism: Cyanobacteriota bacterium (assembly GCA_046051065.1). Taxonomy (GTDB): domain Bacteria; phylum Cyanobacteriota; class Cyanobacteriia; order Cyanobacteriales; family Chamaesiphonaceae; genus Chamaesiphon. The sequence continues at coordinate 6,009 of JBJOOY010000409.1, read as the reverse complement.
GTGAAGGTACTAACCTGTGTGCTTACGGACAACCTGGTTCGATGGCTGTATTGGCTATTTCCGAAAAAGGTGGTTTATTTGCCGCTCCTGACTTCTACATGAAGAAATTAGCAGCACCGCCAGCAGCTAAAGGTAAGGTAGATATTAATAAATCTGCAACTGAAAACCTCAAGATTTTATCTCAGTGTCTCGATCGATCGATCGAAGAATTAGTTGTCGTCGTCATGAAACGCGAACGCCACAACGATTTAATTGCTGAAATTCGCGCAGCAGGCGCACGAGTAGCACTGATCAGCGATGGTGACGTTGGTGCGGCAATCAATTGCGGCTTTGCTGGAACTGGCATTCATGCTCTGATGGGTATCGGTGCGGCTCCTGAAGGCGTAATTTCTGCTGCGGCATTACGTTGCATGGATGCTCACTTCCAAGGACAATTAATCTACGATCCAGCGATCGTTAAAACTGGTTTGATCGGCGAAAGCAAGGAAGCAAACATCGCTCGTCTCAAAGATATGGGAATTACCGATCCTGATAAAGTTTACACTGCTCAAGAACTCGCTTGCGGCGAAAACGTTCTATTTGCTGGAACTGGGATTACCTCCGGTAACATCATGGATGGCGTTCGCTTCTTTAAAGGTGGCGCACGTACTCATACTTTGGTGATCTCCAGCCAGTCCAAAACTGCACGGTTTGTAGATACCATTCACATGTTCGGCAATCCTAAGAGTGTCAGCCTTCACTAGTGGATAGTGGATAGTAGATAGTAGTGGGGATTGATAGTTGAGAATTAATTAAGACTAAACAGAGAATTAGATGCGGTTTGCGCGTTTAATTCTCTCGCCACTAACCACTGTCTTGTTGCGCTTCTTACGTCGGGGAACCAGGGCGTGCGCGCACCGCTAACCACTACAGTGAAGAACAATAACAAAACATTTACAAGTTCGCTAGATTGAAGCAAGATAGACAACTATTATACATAACCAAACCGGATTACTGACATTTGTGAGCATAATATATATGTTGCGTTGTGAGTGGTTAAATATCCGTAACTTAAATAACAAAACTTTAAAATACTCATTTTGTCGAGTGTGGAGTACGCATGAATATTGCTGTGATCGGGTTGAGTCATAAAACCGCGCCCGTGGAAATTCGCGAAAAACTCAGCGTTCCAGATACGCAGATGGAAGCAGCGATTCAAAATCTTTGCGATCGGACTCACATCCAAGAAGCAACGATTCTGAGTACTTGCAATCGCTTAGAAATTTATATTGTTTCACCAACAATCGATCGTGGTGTCCAGGAAGTAATTCAATTTCTGGCGGAATTTGGTAAACTTTCGCTAGTCGATCTCAAGCAGCATTTATTTATGCTATTGCATGAAGATGCTGTGATGCATTTGATGCGGGTTGCAGGGGGTTTGGATAGTCTGGTTTTAGGTGAAGGTCAAATCCTCGCTCAAGTCAAACAAGCACATAAATTCGGACAGCAATACCATGGGATGGGTTCGATTCTCAATCGGCTATTTAAGCAAGCTCTGACAGCCGGAAAACGGGTACGCACCGAGACGAGTATCGGTACGGGCGCGGTGTCGATCAGCTCGGCTGCGGTAGAATTAGCACATATGAAAGTGCACGACTTTAGCAATCATCGCGTCGCTATTTTAGGTGCGGGGAAAATGTCGCGATTATTGGTACAACACTTAATTTCTAAGGGTGCTAAAGATGTGACAATTTTAAATCGATCGGCAAAACGTGCCGAAGATCTTAAACAAATGTTTTCGGCGATCGATCTGCAACTTCACCCGATCGACGATATGATGACCAAAGTCGCCTCTTCAACGATCGTCTTTACCAGTACATCCGCCACAGAACCATTATTAACTGCGGCTAAATTAGAAGCAGTATTAGATGCTCATCATCAACTGATGATCTTTGATATTTCTGTACCGCGAAATGTCCATAGTGATGTAAAAACACTAGCAAATATTCAAGCTTTTAATGTAGACGATCTCAAAGCTGTTGTCGCCCAAAACCAAGAAAGTCGCCGGAAAATGGCAATGGAAGCCGAAGGTATTCTCGCCGAAGAAGTTGAGAACTTTAATAGCTGGTGGAGATTTTTGGATACCGTTCCTACAATTACCTGTTTGCGCGATAAGATGGAGACAATTCGGCTGCAAGAGTTAGAGAAAGCGCTCTCACGGTTAGGCTCAGAATTTGGCGAACGCCATCAAGACGCGATCGAAGCTTTAACTAAAGGGATTGTGAATAAAATTATGCACGATCCATTAATTCAATTACGCGCCCAGCAAGATATCGATACACGCAAAAAAGCAGTGAAAACACTTCAGGTATTATTCAATCTTAATGACGATCGGATTGGCACCAATCCTAATGTTTAGATTTTAGTTCTATGAACGAGTGATTTTTGCTGATGTAGATTTCGCTCTTCAGACTCTATCGATCGTCCATCACCTAAATAACAAGCACCATCGATCGCGTAGCGAAAAATGGTGCTTGTGTGATTCGATATATTAATTCAACTTTGACATACCTCCTCGTCCTAACGGAGCGAGGATTCCTTAACGCTTCATCGACTCTGTGCTCGGCGCGTGCCAAGTCTTACCCAATCTCCACGCTCGTTTAGAGTCTCCTAATGCCCTATGGCGACTATAAATCTGTGACGAACGCAAACGTCTTGCCGTCTATACTTATTGCCTTAGAGATTGCCGCGCAGGGCTGCGAGTAGAAATACGACGATCGGGCCAGCAATCATAATCATTGCCACCATTGACAGTTGGGCGATTACTTCCCAGTTAATACTGAGTACACTATCAACAATACCGCTCAAAAAGTCCATATTTCCCCTCAAATGGATTTAAATTTATTAGTTAGCCTACTGGATCGGCAATCTAATTTTACCTGTGTCTGGTCTGGTTAGATTAATTTAGTTTACAAAAGTACATCAAAAATTATGAGTTATGAGTTATGAGTTATGAATGTTCATTTGCCTAGTTATACTGGTGGTTAGCGAACCCCAATACTCAATACACTGAATAATTAAGAACTGATAAGCGATCGATAAAATATGGCTACTTGGAAGTGTGTGAAACAGTGTGGGGCTTGTTGCAATCTCGCTCCGAGCGATCGACCGGAGCTAGAAGAATATTTAGATCCACAGCAATTAGCGATCTATCTAAGTATGGTTGGGGAAGATGGATGGTGTATAAATCTCGATGCTGAAACTCGATCGTGTAATATTTATGCCGATCGTCCGTCTTTCTGTCGGGTACAGTCAGATACATTTGGGGAAATGTTTGGGATCGAGCCGGAAGAGTTAAATGATTTTGCGATCGATTGTTGTCGTCAACAGATTGAGGGTGTCTATGGCGAGCGGAGTTTAGAGGCAATTCGATTCGAGCGAGAAATCGGTATTTCACTCTAACAGCTCGATCTTTCTCGATCGATATGAGAAAATGATAGAAACATGAAAACTCAATTGCAGTTTAACTTGCCCTGTGACTAGTCCTTCCCAGCCAGACAGCTTATCCAGTAACGAGGAGATCGCCCCAACAGCAGATCTGCCAAAATCGGGAGCGTTGAGTACATTTCTATCGACATTTATCACCATTTTCCTAGCAGAAATGGGCGATAAAACCCAACTAGCAACATTATTATTGAGTGCCCAATCTCAGTCACCATGGATTGTATTTGCAGGTGCAGGAAGTGCTTTGATTGCGACTAGTTTGGTGGGAGTATTGCTCGGACGTTATCTAGCTAAGCTGTTATCGCCTAAAACTTTAGACATCGCAGCGGGAGTACTTTTGATGGTAATTTCAATTCTGTTACTGGGTGATATCGTACAACTTTAGACGAAGAATTAACTTAATTCTAGTATTAATAAATACCTATTGATTTCTCAATACATTAATATAAATCACCATAAAATTGACTGTGATGTTGGTGGTCTAATTTTTTACGACCGCCGCTAGGCGGCGCGCAAGCTTCGATACATTTTCAAGGTTTAAGGGGTGCTTGTCACTCCTTTAGACCACGGTGTCATCTTATATACTAAAAGTTGTCTAAGTGTAATTACTTACCCCAAAAGAAATACGCTCCCGGATAAATCTCTGCCTATTGAGTGATTAGTTTGAGATCGAACAATGATAACGTTAAAAAATAATAACGTAGTGCTTTTAATCAAAAACATATTACTGATTGGATGGGTGATACAAATAACCCCAAGAATTGATATAAAAATGCGATCGCTTCTATCAAACTTAAAAGTATCAATGCTACCAAAAATCGAACAACCTAGCCTCATTTCCGGTAATCAAGATTCCGATCTTTCACAGTTCTTACCCAGAAAACCTTTATTCTCAAGTCGAAAACTAGACTGGGCGGGGATTTTTCTTGAATATCACAGCCAGTCTACTTGGGAAACTCCTTACTTCTCTAGTACTTACCATTCAATTATTGTTAATAACAGCCACCAAATCCAGATCGGGCATTGGTCAGGCGATCGTAAGCTGCATATACAGTTTGACAAAGGGGATATTACGATCTTTCCAGCCAATAGCCAAAATAAGCATAGCTGGAATCGAGAATGGGAATTTTTCTTATTGTATTTAGATCCAAAACTTATGACTCAAATTGCCTATGAATCTATCGGTGTGGAGTCGATCGAAATTTTGCCCTGCTTTGCCACGCCCGATCCGCTAATTCACCAATTTTGCCTAGGGCTAATTTCAGAACTTAAATCAGGTGAATTGTGCTGTCATCTTTATGTCGAGCATCTGATCGCAGCCCTGTCAATTTACCTGATTCGCCAATATTCTGTCAAAAACCAGTTGCTCCGAGATCCTAATGGTTTGCCCAAAAGTAAGTTGCAACAAGCGATCTCGTATATTAACGAGCATCTAACAGAGAATTTGTCGCTCAAGGATATTTCCAATGTAGTGGGGATGAGTCCTTTCTACTTTACTAATTTGTTTAAGCATTCTACGGGAATGACGGCATATCAATATGTGATTTACCGCCGGATCGAACGAGCAAAGCAATTACTGCGTAAGCAAGAATTATCTATTGCTGAAGTCTCAGAACAAGTTGGGTTTGAGAGTCAGAGCCACTTTACCAATGTTTTTCGTAAGCATACAAGTAAAACCCCAACAATGTATCGCTTAGATACAAAATAGTCGTTTTCGCAATAATTTGCTACTTTTTCGGGGAAATATGCAAGACAGGGACTAAATTTTTATATATATTTAGTTCATGCATCAATTGCAACCTAAAGCAAGCTAAAGCAAGACAGCGATAAATAATTTAATATGTATTAGTTTTTTGGCTATGCCTCGTTCCCAAGTAATTACATAGATGCCAGGGACAGAAGTATCGATCCACCAAATACTCAGTTTTAACAAAGTTACTCATCCCCAGCCAAGTCTCAGTAATGATTTTATATCATTCACCAGTTGACGATCTAACTCGAGCTTCAATCCCATTAATTTTTCAAGAAAAGATGGGAAATAGTACAAAAGTTGGAGATCTAGCGAAATTATTTTTTTAAGGGAATCACTACCGTGTTTAATCCAAATTGTTACACAACTCAAGGCAAAATCCGCGTTTCTCGCTCCAGTAAAGAAATTTCAATAGATTTTGCTACGAAGGAAGTGTTGTCTCAAATCGACAGTCAACGAGGCGGGCTGTTGACCAGTAATTATGAATATCCCGGACGTTACAAAAAATGGGCGATTGGGTTTGTAAATCCTCCGCTAGAAATTAGCACTCGTGAGGATACATTTAACATCAAAGCTCTCAATCAGCGAGGTCTGATCCTTATTTCTTATTTGAGCGATCGTCTTGCCAGATGCCCTGCATTGGAGATTAAAGGCCGAGATCCCGCGTTAATTACTGGATTTATCCGTCCGACCACTCAAGTCTTTACCGAAGAAGAACGCAGCAAACAATCTTCTGTTTTTAGTTTAATTCGGGAAGTGATGTCTGCGTTTAATAG
>JBJOOY010000408.1:0-3041 GCA_046051065.1 Cyanobacteriota bacterium | reverse complement strand
ATCGGGTTTGTTTTATGTAGTATGTTGAAATAAGTAAGTGAATAAGATTGACTTTATTCAAAAGAGTCTGTTGCAAGCAATCCAGCCTCTTTGAAGTAGAAATCGATCTACTGGAACAGATCGAAGCAATTGCCCAAATTTCATCTACCCACACTTTTGCTCAAAAATCATAGAAATAATCGATTGAGATCGATATTACAACCAGTCTCCTGGGTAAACTATAAGGTATACAGCGACAACGATATTCATGACGACTACTCATCTCTCTCAAGTGAGTAATTGGTACTAAAGATCGCTAGCTGCTTTCACAATGGTTGCAACTTGGGGACTAGACGATGAGTATCAACATAGACTTGGCCGGATATCAGAGCTTATCACCAATTTATGTCGGTAATCGCACCCTCATTGCTCGCGGTATCCGCGAGCGAGATCGATGTCCTGTCGTGATCAAAATTTTGCAGGCACGATTTCCCAGCGCGCAGGAAGTACTTCAGCTCCGCAATCACTACACCATTACTAGCAATCTCGATCTGCCCAGTATCCCCAAAACGCTGGCATTAGAACCCTATCAAAATTCCTATGCCCTGATTACAGCAGATTGTGAGAGTATTTCGCTCAAAGATCTGTTAGAGCGAGAAGGTGCATTAGGTGTTAATCGCCAAAAATTGACCCTGTTTCTAGAGATCGCGATCCAAATTGCCGAAGCATTAGCGGGATTATATCGTCATCGGATCGTTCATAAAGATATTAAACCTGCCAATATTTTATTCAACCCAGAGACAAACCAGATCTCCCTGATTGATTTTAGTATTTCCTCATTATTACCCCAAGAAACTCAATCAATTCAAAATCTCAGTACCCTAGAAGGGACATTAGCATATATTGCCCCAGAACAAACTGGACGAATGAATCGGGGCATTGACTACCGCAGTGATTTTTATGCATTAGGAATTAGTTTTTATGAATTGTTAACTGGGCAGCTACCTTTTAATAGTCAAGATCCGCTGGAATTAGTACATTGTCATCTTGCCCAGCCAGCGGTCATCGCTCATCAAATCCAGCCAGGAATCTCAGTAATACTGTCAAATATCGTTAGTAAACTGATGGCAAAAAATGCCGAGGATCGCTATCAAAATGCGTTGGGATTAAAGCATGATTTAGAAATTTGTCTGACTCAACTCCAGGCAACGGGCAAGATCGATGTTTTTGATTTAGGGACAAGAGATTTGAGCGACAAGTTTACTATTTCCGAACAACTTTACGGTCGAGAATTAGAAATAGAAGCTTTATTAAATGCCTTTGAAAGAGTCAGTACTGGTAAGTCAGAAATGATGCTAGTAGCTGGCTATTCGGGGATTGGTAAAACTGCCATCGTCAAAGAAATACATAAGCCAATTGTTCGGCAACGCGGTTATTTTGTCAAAGGTAAATTCGATCAGTTTCAGCGTAACATTCCCTTTGCAGCTTTTCTCCAAGCCTTTCGGGATTTGATCGGGCAATTGAGTGCCGAATCAGATATTCAACGGCAAACTTGGAAAATCAAATTGCTGGAGGCTGTCGGTGAAAATGGTCGAGTATTAATTGATGTTATTCCCGAACTAGAACAGATCCTGGGAGAACAACCCCCAGTGGCAGAATTAGCTGCTACTGCCGCACAACAGCGATTTAATCTCCTGATTCAAAAATTCGTGCGTGTATTTGCGAGTGCCGTACATCCGCTGGCGATCTTTTTAGACGATCTACAATGGGCAGATTTAGCATCCCTCAATTTATTGCAATTGTTGATGCAAGATGCGACACATTTATTGTTTTTGGGAGCTTATCGTGATAATGAAATTTCACCAATTCACCCAACAATTTTAACCATTGATGAGATTAAAAAAAACGGAGCTACCGTAAATATAATTACAATTCAACCGCTGAGGTTTAAAGATCTAAATCAATTAGTTGCAGATACATTAACTTGTGATTTAGAGATAGCTAAACCTCTAGCAAAATTGGTCGAACACAAAACTCAGGGTAATCCCTTCTTTGCGACCCAATTTCTGAAATCATTATATCAAGATGGTCTGATCGTCTTCGATTCCATTACCCAGAAGCAGAGAAGTGGCTGGCAGTGCGATATCACTCAGATCCGCGCTTTAGCACTCACCGATGATGTGGTGGAGTTTATGGCATTGCAATTGCAACGCTTACCACAGGAAACTCAGGAGATATTGAAGTTAGCTGCCTGTATTGGGGCACAATTCGATCTCCATACCTTATCGATCGTTTCCGATCGTTCGCCCCAGGAGGTGGCGACATTGCTGTGGGAGGCATTGCAATCAGGATTAGTGATTCCTACGACAGAAATCTATAAATTCTTTACCCAATCCGATCCTAACTCGGTGGTAAATGTCTCAGCCAATCCAAATTATCGCTTTCTCCACGATCGCGTCCAACAAGCGGCTTACTCCCTGATTCCTGAAGATCGAAAATCACAAAATCATTTGATGATTGGGATGCTACTTCAGCAAAATGGTTCGGAAATCGAGATCGAATCCAAGCTATTCGATATTGTCGGTCATTTGAATCAAGCGATCGAATTAATTATCTATCCTACTAATCGCGAATCCCTCGCCCAACTTAATCTACGGGCGGGTAAAAAAGCCAGAAATTCTACGGCTTATGCTGCGGCAACCACATTTTTACAAGCTGGGATCGAACTACTTACGCCCAACTGTTGGGCAACCCAATATCAATTAGCCTTAGATCTCCACATTGCTGCGGCTGAAGCAGCCTATCTGAATGGGGATTTGGATCGCATGGACAAAATGGCAACTGTCGTCCTAACATCAGCGCAGACAATTTTAGATAAAGTTGAAATCTACAGGATTCAAATATCCGCACTCACTGCCAACAGCAGAGGTGAAGAAGCAATCTCTGTTGGTGCAAATGCGCTTTCTCAATTAGGGCTTGAATTCCCAATCTCACCTAACGAAAGTAAAACAGTCGAAGCACAAAAGATACTTGAAGGTCAACTTCAAGGTCGAAAAATTGAA
>JBJOOY010000407.1:0-7336 GCA_046051065.1 Cyanobacteriota bacterium | reverse complement strand
TCGTACGGCGCTTGAGGTTGAATGCGGATATTGGGAATCCGAAACCAGCGATCGAAACTATTAACATGATGTGTAAATGCCACACCAACATTTTGTGTCATGCCATCATCTGTAGCTTGATTTCTTGATGTATAAAACATCAAAAATCCACCTTGAATTTTAACAATATCTCCACTCCAAATTGAAGTATCATCCCAACCACAAGGATCCGCACCTAATACTCGATCGCTAATCCAATCGATGGTCAAAAAATCCTTGGTAGTTGCATATCCCACCTGAGAACTAAAATGATGCTTGTCCTCAGCTACTAAATTTCGCTCGGCATTTAAATAGAATAAATGGAAAATTCCTGTTTCTGGTTCAAAATAATACCAGAAATCCCAAACATGACGGTCGGGATGTTGGAGTGTGGGACAGCTAAATTCAAGTGCGAGAGTGAGCATTTTCTACCAATTCAAAATTCAAGATGGTTGATTAAGTCAAAGCAAACTGTCACAGCCAAAATCCCCGCAAATAGGGCAAGAATTAGTAGGCTGTAGGTGGGGGTAGAAATTTTTTTTGTCGCGACAGATTCGCTAATTATTCACCTAAGAATAATGAACGATTTTGGCTAAATAAGTTTCAGCTTTTGGCAAAAATTATTAGCATGACTTCAACCATTATTTAGTTGAGCCATCCAGCTGAGAACAGTTTTACTACCTTGCTAGGTCGCGACAAATAAGTAAGTATTTATACTGAGTGAAAACTGAAATTAGTCGGCTAATTACTTATACATCACCAGTTGCTCAATATCCGGACAATTATGTACAGATCCGCAGATTGAGATTTGCACTAACACCACGCTAACGGTTTAGTGTAGTACATGTACAAACATTCCAGTAGCAACGGGTGTAGTTAATGTTTAACTTACCCAATCTATACATAATTTATCACAGTAAGCGATCGAAGCGATCGAAAATCCATGAAATTCTTAACAAGTTTTTAATAAAGCATTGAAAAGCTTGCTGTATGCTCATTTGAGCGACGGCGATACTTACCTATTCTTAAAGATTGGGGCCAATATGTAATGCTTGTTACAATTTTGAGAGATCGAGGTAAAATCACCGCTTTATCGATTTTGAGTCACACATTAGAGACGATCAGCTGATACTTTTCCTCAAATCAATCGTTTCGTTATCGATCGGCTGTTTATCGCCACATAATACGGGTTTCGATCGGATAGTGCCTGAGATATCCATTTTCATGGATGAGCGTGCCTTGCTGGGGGTAATATCGGCCGATATTGGGGCGAATAAATATCCCAGAGTTCGGTTAAGATCGACTTGTAACTAATAATATTGCCAATATTACTAATGAATTGTAGATCGATCGCATTATTTGCTGGATTACATGCCTAAAAAATCAAATTTTAAGCAATTATATAAATATTCGTTAACACCAACTCACGTTAACCGAGAATAACTATTCGCCATCAACTCGTTCTAATTGCCAGAGAATTTGATTTCCTTCTCGGCGGACTCTAGAAACGATCCAATTACGCCATGCCCATCGATCGCCACGACTAGTGACAGCACTAGCGTTGATATCCATCAGATCTGCCAACTCAGAGCTAGTAATCAAATAACCATTTTTAGCAACTTCATCAGCAATTCGGAGCGTATCGATGAGGTGGTTGAGAGCAGTGACTCGGACTTCACGGGGAATGTGCTCGATACTGTCGGGATGAATGAGCTGTTCTTCTAACATTGGGGAAATTTGGGAATCAGGGGGGGTGGGAATAGAGACTGAACGATCTATGTCTGTAGGGATCGGTGGGTGAGGAGAAATGTCTAATGCCTCTATTGTAGAATGTTGTCGCAATCGTGGGGGATTTCCACTTGAAAAGCCCCTAGCGATGGTGTCGCAGCGTTCATTGCCGATATCGCCAGAGTGACCTCTCACATGTTGCCAAGAGATCGGCGTTTTAGTTTGGGATTGAACTTGTCGATCGAGCAGTTCGAGTGTTTCCCACAAGTCTTGATTGAGGACTGGTTTACCAGCAGCAGTTTTCCAACCTTTTTTCTTCCATCCTTTGACCCATTGAGTAATACCTTTAATTAAATATTCGCTATCGGTATAGAGGACACAAGGGGATGTTTGATTGGTAGCAGCAAAAAATTGGAGTGAAGCAATTGCCGCTTGCATTTCCATCCGATTATTTGTTGTTGCCCCTTCCCGACCGCCTAATTCGTGACAGTTACCATCGTCAAAGTAGGCAACCGAACCCCATCCGCCTGGCCCTGGATTGCCCGAACAAGCCCCGTCGGTATATAGTTTGCTAATTTTGCTCATTTGACTGAATTAGACTCCTCGATCGGGAAGATTAGCTGTTTTGGGTATAAATTCTCCGGTATCATTGGCTAAATTCTCGCTCCAGGGATCGTCAGATTTGTATTCCAATTTTTTCGGTGTGGGTGGCAGTGGGGGAAGCTGTTGGGTGGGTCGTGAATTTGCTGCCTTTGCCGGAGTTTCGGCTGCTAAGGTGTCGTTAGGGTTGTGATGATTTGGTTGTCCTTGCTGCTGCATCTTAGCGATAACTGCACTGATAATCATTTGGGGATCGCTAGTCTCGATCCCAAATTGTTCGGCTAGTTCGGCTACTAAAGTAGGATCTTGGTGTAGCATGGCCGAAAATTCTTCGAGGGTAATCTCGCGTGTCTCGGTTGCGGAGTTTGGATCTACTTGAGGTTGAAATGATTGTGGTGCTACAGATCCGATCGGGTCGAAATCGAGCGATAGTTCTGGTGGAACGACATTAAGCTCTGAATTTCGACTATCTTCGATCGTGTTGAAGAAGCCATTTTCATCTAAGCTCATCCCCTCCATGTCGGTAGAAAATTCCATGATGGGCATTCCTGCTTCGGCTTGACGCTCGAGTAGTCGTTCGCCATATTCTCCAGCTAAATCGCCAATTTCACCACAGTCGAGCTGACTCAATTGCACCATCCGCCCAGCTAGTTCATAATTGGGTACAGGCATTTCGAGCAAATTATTGCCAAATCGATCGAGCCAATCGAGCCAATCTGATTTGCGGACTCTTTGTCTGAGTTTGTTAAAAAAGTTGACCACTCGCGGTTGTTGCCAGCCATGCGCTACACCTTCAAGTAACTGCATAAATAGATACTCACGATCGGTATCATCGAGAAGTGGTAATTGGGCGGCGATGCGCTCATTCGCCAATCGCCTTGGCACGATTGCTGTGTTTGCAGTTTTCATACCCAATGATTTACGAATCCACTTCATAAATGAATGCCAGATTTTTTTTAACATTTACAGATTCCTTAACGCGCGACTTTGGTACATTCGATCTAGAGTATCCTAGAGAGTATGGTTGGTTAAATTACCTGACTGCTGTGTTTTGCAAGGGGCAGATACTTCTTCCTCAGGAGAGGCTGATCTAACCACAACAGCGCGGTTTTGCCAACGAAGGTCGTTAGGCGATCGAAACTCCATCTCCTCTTTATTTATCCCGCAGATGGCACACATACCTCTACATCATAAATATAGACCGCAAACTTTTGCCGATTTGGTCGGGCAAGAGGCGATCGCTACTACATTAAGCAATGCACTCCAACTTCAGAAGATTGCTCCAGCTTACCTGTTTACTGGCCCCAGGGGAACTGGTAAAACTTCGAGCGCACGAATCTTAGCCAAGTCCCTTAATTGTATGGCGAGTCAGGTACCAACATCACATCCTTGTGGTGATTGCCATGTCTGTAACTCGATCGCCTCAGGTGCTGCGTTGGATATTATCGAAATTGATGCCGCCAGCAGTACTGGGGTAGATAATATTCGAGAACTGATCGAACGCGCCCAATATGCTCCGGTACAGTGTCGTTATAAAGTTTATATCATTGATGAATGCCATATGCTTACAACAGCAGCATTCAACTCGCTGCTAAAAACGCTCGAAGAACCACCCCCACATGTGGTATTTATCCTCGCCACCACCGATCCCCAACGGGTTTTACCCACAATTATTTCTCGCTGTCAGCGATTTGACTATCGGCGGATTTCGGTAGCGGCAATGGTCGGACATCTAACTTACATTGCCACTACCGAGCAGATTGAGATTCCGACTGCATCGATCTTGCTCATCGCTCAACTTGCCCAAGGGGGGTTGCGAGATGCGGAAAGTTTATTAGATCAACTGAGTCTCCTCAATGGTGACATTACACCCGATCGGGTGTGGGATCTGATCGGCTCTGTGCCAGAACAAGATTTACTAGGTATCTTACACTCAATCTCTAGTAACGATCCTGAAAATTTGCTCGATCGCACCCGCAATCTGCTCGAACGTGGTAAAGAACCGCTGACGATCCTCCAAAATCTCGCTGGTTGTTATCGAGATCTATTAATTGCTAAAACTGCACCCAAACGTCCAGATCTAGTTGCGCTCACCAACGAAACCTGGCTGGAACTAGTTAATATCGCCCAAACTTGGCAAATCGATCGAATTTTCGCAGCTCAAAAACATCTCAAAGATAGCGAACTTCAAGTCAAACACACTACTCAACCCCAACTCTGGCTCGAAATTATCCTGTTAGGGCTACTCGCCATTGACAGCCAACCACCCACTGTTAACACCATAACACCAGTTTCCAAACCTGTTACGCCTAACCAACTTCTACCTCCACCACCGACTTCCCCACCGCCCCATCCAGATAACTCCTCGAACGACTTGCCATCTGCGCCAGTAAATCTCACACCTGTCTCATTACCCCCAGCAGCCCCGAAAGTGGAGATCGATATGGTCGACATTGATCGTACTTGGGAACAGGTCTTACAGCAGCTTTTACCCGCAAGTAGGGATTTATTCACACCCTTCGGGAAGCTTATTACTGTTACCGCAGAACAAGCCGTAATTGCGATGAAGTCTGCTACCATGCAAACGATCGCTTCAGGCAAAGTTCCCGAACTAGCCAAGGTATTCAGTCAGATCTTCGGCCGATCGATCGCCGTGAAACTCGAAGTGATAGGGAAAATTTCTGCTCAACCCATTGCTTCATCATCCCCACCTTTACCACTATCGCCGTCACCGTCACCGTCACCATCACCTGCCCCAGTCTCGCCACCCTCTCCCCCACCACCAGTAGCACTCCCATCACTTCCAACGCCGGGAGAATATCTCACAGATGATGATGAAATAGAAGTAGATGATGCAGACATCTCATCACCCGATCGAGTATTTAGTACAGATGCGCTGACAGAAAGTCTAGATCCTTCGCCAATCGCTGCTACCGTCAATTCGCCAGATCTACCAGATCTAAATGAATCCTCAACTTCCCCACCATCTATGATGATGCAATCAGTCCAATTCGATCCGCCGATCGATTTTGCCGAGCCGCCTACATCGGTGGATCTCGAACGCGCTGCATCTGCTGTAATTAACGAACCAGATGAGTTAGATGAATCAGAACTAGATCCCTTGTTGCAAATGGCAACCGATCGAATCGTCAAAGTATTTAATGGCGAAATTATCGATCGGACTAATGACTTATTCACACAGATTACCATTAGTGATAGCGATCGAATTACAACTAAATAACTAATAACAAAATTTAAGTTATGTCTCAAGAATTTAACATTGGTACGACAATTAAGATGATTGCGCTACCGACACATTTCAAAACTGCCGATCCGATGCCAATGTTGCGCCCACCGCAGACGATCGCGGTAGGCGAGATTGGCGTGATTACCGATCGTCGACCAGGGAATTATTGGGTAGTAAAATTTGATCGAGGTTCGTATCTAGTCGAAGATCGCTATTTTGAGGCAGCGATCGATTAATCTACCTACTCAGACCACCAAAATCGATACAAAAATTAGTACTACTTATCAATCTCATAAGTTATCCTGAATAAATAAGGCATCGATCTAAAGTAGTGGAGATAATCATGACGCAAGCATTTAATGGTAGAGATAGCAGCAGATTATCGGTAGCAGAAATTCCATCAAAACGATGGCAGAACCTCGCCACTTACAGCCTGGGTTTTTGGTTGAGTGGTAGTTTGATTGTAGATCTAGTCATCATGCCCACTTTGTGGACGACAGGGATGATGCAGAGCAATGGGTTTGCTTCGGCAAGCTATAGTTTATTTTGGATTTTTAATCGGTTAGAGCTAGTATGTGCGGCGGCTGTGCTGAGTGGGATTTGGGCGCTGAGTAATGTAGCTCGATCGGGCAGATATACCAAGCCTGAAACACTAGCTAGCGCAGTCATGTTATTTGCGATCGCGCTTACCTATACTTTTGTCCTGACTCCTTACATGAGTGGGTTGAGCATGGACTGGGATATCTTAGCTACAGTAAAATCGATCCCGGCTGAAATGGAACAAATGCATGCAATTTACTGGGTGTTAGAAGTAAGTAAATTAAGCATTGGTGGGATGTTGTTATCCTGGTGTAATCGATCAATAAGTAATTAAATTCGATTGCCATTTGTAGCCTGAATCATACTAAATCTGTTATGCATAGGCAACTTAAATTTAGCTCGACAAACCACCGATCTAATCTAATTCATCTAAAAAAGCACTACATTAGTTAGTGCTTTTTTAGTATAATGGTGACAATGTTCGTATAGCTGTAGAATTACTATGTATAACGACAAAGCTGGTAAGGAACATTGGGATAGTGTTTGGGAGGGTGGTGAAATTCCGGCACCGATAGATCCGCATCTAATGGGATTTAGAAACGCCAAGAGCCGACGCTACCATGAGTATTTTTCTCAAGTTTTTGCTGACTTAGAAACAAAAGGATTAAAGTTGTTGGAAATTGGTTGTGCCACTTCTCAATTACTACCTTATTTTGCGAAAGAATTTGGCTGCGATATTTATGGGCTCGACTATTCGGAAGTCGGCTGCATACAATCAAGACAAGTTTTAGCAAATGCTGGAGTGAAAGGACAGATTATTTGTGCGGATTTATTCTTGCCACCCAAAAACTTAATCGATTTATTTGATGTGGTGTTCTCATTTGGCGTTGCCGAACATTTCGAGTCAACTAGTGATTGTTTGATGGCATTTTCTAAGTTTCTTAAGCCTGGTGGCAAGATCGTAACAATAATTCCGAATATGACTGGATTGGATGGGCAACTTCAAAAAATACTCAATCGAGATGTTTTTGATATTCACGTTTTATTAGATGCCGAAAAGTTAGCATTGGCGCACCAAGTCGCGGGCTTTTCCACATTAGATTGCAATTATTTTATCAGTCCTGATTTTAGCATTCCCAATCTAAATGGACTCGATCGCCAATTACCATCTACGCAGTTAAAACAGTTTTTTCTAGACAATCT
>JBJOOY010000406.1:0-2868 GCA_046051065.1 Cyanobacteriota bacterium | reverse complement strand
TTAGTAGTACTACTTTTAAATCCATGTCCTGTAGACGTTTTACTGTCTCGATCGCCTCAGTCCGCAATCGATCGGTAACACCAATTAATCCCATCATTACACCATCGATCGCTACATAGATCGTCGTTTTTCCCGCTGTGGTGAGTTTTTGGGCAGAGATTTGCCAATCCTCAGTAATCTCGATCTGCATATCAGTCAGCCAGCGCTGATTACCGACAATTACTTGTTGTTGGCGATCGCTAATTTGACTTGTTTCTGCCCCGCCTCGATCGGCATTCGGTGCGATTACCGCTGCATAAACCCCTAATCCAGCCTCAGTATGCGCATCGACAACTACAGGCACAGCTACACCCAATCTAGCGGCTTCTTGCCCAATCGCCGCAGCTAAAGGATGATTGGTGACACTTTCCGCCGCCGCAGCCAGTTGTAATAATTCGCTAGCTGTAATTGTGTCAGCCACGAGCAGATCTGTCACTTGAGGCTTACCTTCTGTCAGCGTCCCTGTTTTGTCAAAGACGACTGTATTTAATTGATGTACTGCTTCTAATACATCTCCACCCTTAATTAATAAACCCCGATCGGCACCAATCCCCGTCCCTACCAGAATAGCTGTCGGCGTAGCCAAACCTAATGCACAAGGACATGCTACCACCATCACCGCGATCGCGGCTTTGAGTGGTGTGAGGGTAGTTGCAGCGGGAGTTAAATCGGGATTATGGATGCCGATGAAATACCAAAATAGACAAACGATCGTCGCGATCGCCAGCACACCATAGGTAAAGTAGCCCGCCACTGTATCCGCCAACTGCTGAACTGGAGCTTTACGGGTTTGGGCAGCTTCGACGAGGGCAATAATTCGAGCGAGAGTAGTATCATCGCCGATGCGGGTAACTTCGATCGAGATTGCCCCAGATTGATTGACAGTACCAGCAATCGTCACATCCCCCGACTGTTTAACGATCGGCAGAGATTCTCCAGTTAAGAGAGACTCATCGATCGTCGTCTGACCCCAGCGAATCACCCCGTCAGCAGGGATCTTTTCGCCTGGGAGTACCTGCAAATATTCACCGACTTTCACTTGTTCGACGGGAATTTCGATGACTTGGGACCGATCGGGATCTGCACTTACCAATCTGGCGATCGGGGGTTGGAGCGAAAGTAATCGATCGAATGCATTTGCAGCACGATGTTTTGCTTGTTGTTCGAGTGTACGCCCCAGCATGATAAAACCAATAATCATCACTGGTTCTTCAAAAAAGCACTCCCAACCTAAACTCGGGATTAATAGTGCGACAACGCTAGCCGTATAGGCCGAAATCGTCCCCAAACCCACTAGGGTATTCATATTGGGGTTGCCTTGCCACAGACTGCGCCAACCATCAATCAGAATCGATCTGCCTGGAAAAACGATCGCCAGGGTTGCTAAACCCCAATGCCACCAGAAGTTATTCAGGACAGGGTCCCCATGCTGAAGATGGGTGGTAGGCTGCGTAAAATGACCGATCGCTGATAATCCCAGTAATATGCCAGCCGTAATTAATTGCCCCAGCAGTTGTTGCGATTCCTGGGTATATTTCGCCTGTCGATTCTCCTTCAGAGAGGCTCCGCCAACGATCTGCGACTTCGCAGTTGCCGTGCGAGGCTGACTGGGAAAACCTTTAGCCGTCAACTTTGCTGCCAGATCTTCCGGTGTGATGGTTGCTGCTTCAGTTTCGATCGCGGCTACACCAGTCAGGAGATTGACACAGGCAGACTTTACACCACTTTGAGCAATTAATTGTTTTTCAACAGCACTCACGCACCCAGCACATTTCATCCCAGCTACATCGAGGACAATCGTGCTGGTAGCTAATTCGGCGATCGGGAGTAGATTTGCTTTGCTGTTAACCATACACAAGTTACGAAGTTAAGATGCCCAAAATGACTGACCTGTTGCAGTCTCAATCTCCACTATCCTCTATTCACAGCAACTTTTCAAAATTTGGTAGGGATCTGGAATATGCTACTTAAGTTAACGTGAGTTACCAGCCTAGCGCTCTAGCACTTTGGTAAAAGATAAAACTAGCAATCCACGCTAATCCGATCGACCAAGCGACCGATATTAGTGTAAACTTCCAACTTTTAGACTCACTTTTTAATACTGCTACTGTCGAAAGACATGGTGTATATAGCAATGTAAATAGCATAAAACTATAGGCTTGAACCCAATCGATCTGAGCTGCGATTGCGTGGCTCAATCCATCACCTTCAGCATTATAAATTACTGCCAATCCACCTAAGACAATTTCTTTAGCAACAAATCCAAAAATTAGGGCAACAGCTAAATGGGAATTGATGCCGATCGGCTGTAAAAATGGCTGAGTAGATGTACCGATTATCCCCGATAAAGTTTGGGCACTAGCAGCAGGCACATTAGTTGGAAAATTATTTAGAAACCAAATTGCAATCACCCCAAAAATAATAAACCGTCGCGACCAAAACATAAAATGTTTGACTTCTCGCCACGATCGCAACCAGATTTGTTTGAACGTGGGAAAGCGATATGGTGGTAACTCTAATACAAACGGTTCTTTACTTTTGAATTGACCTTTAAACAAAAATGCAGTCAAAATTACCGCTGCAAAACTAAATAAATAGAGCGAAAATATCACTACTGGCGCGACATGTGGGGCAAATAAGGCCGTAGACATGAAGATAAATACATTCAGTCGTGCCGAGCACAGGGAAAAGGGAATTACCATCATCGACAGCAATCGCAATCCTGGCGAACGCATTACCCGCGTCCCCATAATTGCTGGAACATTACAGCCAAATCCCATCAAGGACATGACAAAAGATCGACCATCCAATCCCAATCGTTCCATCAAA
>JBJOOY010000405.1:0-5926 GCA_046051065.1 Cyanobacteriota bacterium | reverse complement strand
TCACTAAAAAACATCGTGATGCCCGTCACGACAATACTCATAATTAGTGCAGGTAAAACCAATCGATAGACACTAATTCCACAACTGCGAAAGGCAATCATCTCACTATCCGCTGAAAATCGACCATATGTCATCATCCCCGAGAGCAGAATCGACATCGGAAAAGAATAGACGATAAACTGGGGCATTTTTAATACCATGACTTCGATCGCCGTTGTAATTGGCAATCCTGATTCAGCCACCTGTCTCACCAGATCGAATAAACCACCAATTGCCAAAACGATCGATGAAAACGCAGCCACACCAAATAAAAATGGCATCAGTAATTGGGTGAGGATATATCGATCCATCACCGAAATGCCTGGTAGTAACCGCTGCGAAAGACTTATTTTACCCACAAACCTCAAAAATGATGAATGATGAATGATGAATAATGAATTCATCCTCCTTGACTGAACAAGCTACTGAATATTTTAGCTGACTAGCCACTAGCCACTACTTCACTAAAATTGAAAATCACTCCCTAGGTAATATTGTCGCACGAGCGGATTACTATACATTTCCTCTGTATTGCCAGAGGCTAGTACCTGACCAGAACTCATGATATATGCTCGATCGGTAATTGCGAGTGTGGCGCGAACATCGTGATCTGTGATTAAAATTCCCATATTACGCGATCGTAATTTAGCGATAATCTTTTGAATCTCCGCTACAGCAATTGGATCTACTCCAGCAAACGGTTCATCTAACAACAAGAATTTTGGGCCATCCACCCCAGATGCCAGCGATCGAGCTAATTCTGCCCGTCGCCGCTCGCCCCCAGACAATTGATTGCCTAAACTATATGCCACTTTCTCCAGACTAAACTCAGAAATCAAATCGTGTATTTTTTGATTCCAGAGCTGGCGTGGTACCTTGGTTTGTTCCATCACCAATAAGATGTTATCTACCACCGAGAGACTACGAAAGATACTTGCCTCCTGTGCTAAATAACCAATCCCCAATCGCGCCCGATGGTGAATAGAGAGACTGGTAATATCCTCATCATCTAGCCAGATCTTACCTCGATCGGGTTTCGCCAGTCCGGTTGCTGTATAAAATGTCACGGTTTTGCCCGCACCATTCGGTCCGAGTAATCCTACAACTTCACCCTGCGCTACAGACAGACTAACATTGTTAACGATATTCCGCTTCCCGTAAGACTTATGGATATTTTCAAGAACAATTTTCACGCAATTAGTAATTGATTATTGGTTGCTGACTACTTTTTATCCGGAATAATATAGACTGATTGCACTGGTAGTCCTTCTTTTTGGGTGGCGACAAATCGCCCTTCTTCGATTAGATAAATAATATTATCTCCTTGCAAGCTACTACCGTTGTTAACGACTACAACATTTCCTGATAGGACGATTTGTTTTTCTTTAATATTATATTGGGCGGTAGTAGCGCGGGCTTGAATTTTCTTGTCAGGATAGTTCAACCGAACATTGCCTCTAGCTGTGGCAGTTTCCGCTTTGGTGTTAGCTTCTTGGAGATTAGATTCGATCGTCAGTCCTCTACCACCTTGTCCCTCAATGATATAGTTACTGCGGACTTGTTGTTTGAGTTTGGGATTGACGATAAATTTACCTTCATCAACTAGGTAAATTACACTCTCACCTTCTAAAGTATTACCTTTCTGACTGATGAAGACGTTACCCGTCAGCACGATCCGTTTCTGTTTAATGTAGTATTGAGCGAGATTGGCTTGAGCGCGGACTTGACGACTAGGATAGTTGAGGCGGACATTACCACGAGCGGTAACTACTTGTGTTTTAGAATTTGCTTCTTGAACATCTGCTTGGATTAATAATCCTTTGGCATTTGATTGTTGAGCTTGGGCTAGGACAGTCTGAATCGGGATGGTAATTGTGCAGCTAAAGGTGAGGAATGGCAACAGTAGCAGCGATCGCCAATGAGTGAAACGGTGTTTGGTTGGCATTGATCGAGGCTGTATTAACGGTGATGCTTCTACTAAGGCAACGGCTGTGCCTGCACCGTCGGAAGAGTGAGTTAAACGTTGCATGTATTAAATCTTATCTGGATTTGGCTGTCCAGATCGTATGAAAGCAAAGATTTCGATCGAATAATGACTAATTTGGTTTAGTTAAGTCTCAAACTTAATGGACGCACTCAATTTACGATAAGTTTCAACCTACCTTATTTTACCTCGATCGAATCGGAGTAGTATATAGCGTTATGGCGATTCTCGATTTAATAAGATCTGGTTCTCCTGTATTTACTCATTTCTAATCTGAGCGGCTATATTTAATAATTCCGACCAACGGAGTTGAAATTTCTTTTCAGTCAATCTTAAAGACTTCATAATTGACTCATTACTTCGATCGGCTTGTTTTAATTTAATTAAGGCTTGTTGCTCGACTGATAATTGAGCGGCAAAAATATTCCACTGCCGATCGGTCAAACCTAACTTGCGATCGATTTCAGCTCCCAGCCATTGATGTACTAATTCCCAATTAGAAACTCGCGCAAATTTATCAATATGATATTTGAATTTCTGTTGGAGATAATCGCGTTCTCTAGCGGTTAAGTTTAATGTTTTTTCAATTTCTGTGGAGGAAAGATCGGCCATTTTCAGATGGAGATAATCGACACAGAGTGATTGATTTTGAGCTTCTAAATAGTCGATTAATTCTTCCATTACTCGATCGCGTAGCGACCCATCCGCCGGATCGATATTATCGGATACCATCTTAGCCCGAATTTGTTGCATCACTTTCGAGCCAGCTTCGCCATCTTCATCTTTACTATTTTCAAAAGCGCGCTCGATATCTACAGATGTTTCATCGGGCTGGCGTTTGGCAAAAGTTTGGGCGCGCAGGACAATCAATTGTTGACTGCTACCATAACGAATATGAATGCGCCGTTTGGCATAGCACTCAGTAAATACCATATACTCTGCCAATTGCAGCAGGCTGCGTGGCGTATAGGTATCGCCTAGTTCATTTTCGCGTCTAAATACTTTGAGCGACTCGGTATAAAATTCTTGCAGGAAGTCTTCAATTAGTGAATATCGCGCTTGAAATCCCAATTGCGATTGGGGAATAGTAATATAGCGATAGACGATTGAACTCAGATGAGTGTAAAGTTCTACCCGTCCCCGTCTGGAACCTAATTCATAATAGTAAAGACACTTAGAGACGCGATGACGTGCTAACCCTACCCGCCAAGATTCGCTAATACCTGAATTTTGAATCCGCTCGCTTTTGGTGCAGATGCGATCGATTTCGACGGTAATTCTTTTAGCTACATCCTGAATTTGTCCCTCAGATGCTTTAACTTGAGTTTGCAAGGCTTCTACCAGCATCTCAGGCAATGGCTGTTTGCTAGATAGCAATAGCAAGTTAGATTGTTGTTGCTGACGAATGCTAGTAGCTGGTGAACAGTGAGGATGCACATTCATGATAATTTTTTTGTAGTGATGCAAGCGGAGGATTACTTACACATCGACTGTACGCGCTAAAAAGGGAAATCACGTATGATATGTGTCACTTTTTCTACATTAGCTCGATCTTGCTTGCCCGTTACAGGTGCTTGGATCTCAATTATGTCTCAATCTCTGTCTCAGACTGAGTTTTCGGGGATTGAGGAAATTGCACTCAAAATTTGAGAGTGAGATTAGTGATGGACACTTAATTAAGTGGCATACTAACTCTCTTACATGTAATATTTTAGATTAGTAGTAATTTCGAGGGTATCGATCGACGGGGATCGCTGATTAATAGACATTTTTAGTTAAAACTAAGACCGTCATCGGTTCGTTAATATCGAACCGATCGACATGTGTTTAGTCTAAATTCGTTAATAAAACTAATTAAATTTCTGTGCCACTATCCTGACGATCGAGTCGATATTTTGCTGGCTTTCTCCGCATTAATACTGACATTTTAGCTGAAAATAAGTATGATTTAAATCCTCGATCGGACAAAGCGATGGTGACAATCTCAACCGACACGCAAACCTCAACCGATCGAGCTGGAAGCAAAGATTGGCATTGCAGTACAATACAGATTGCTCACAATCCGATCGCAAGTTAGGTATGACTGGCAGACTGATAGTATTAACTGGCCCTAGTGGTGTCGGCAAAGGGACATTACTCAAAGCTTTATTAGCAAAACATCCCGAACTATATTTATCGGTATCTGCTACGACGAGATTGCCCCGTGCAGGCGAAGTAGATGGGATCGACTACTATTTCTACGATCGCGATCGATTTGAAGGGATGATTCAAGCAGGCGAGTTATTAGAATGGGCTGAATTTGCAGGTAACTATTATGGTACGCCGATTGCCCCAGTTAAAGCTCAAATCGCACTCGGTCGATCGGTTATCTTGGAAATTGAGTTAGCTGGTGCCAGACAAGTCACACAGATCTTTCCCACCGCTTTGAGAATTTTTATTCTCCCGCCCGATCTTACCACCCTCGAAACCCGCATTCGCGATCGTGATACAGATTCCCCAGCGGCTATCCTCAAACGGTTAGAGCAAGCTCATGTAGAAATCGCCGCCCAAAATGAATTCGACTATCGGATTATCAACGACGATCTCCAAACAGCTTTA
This sequence comes from Cyanobacteriota bacterium, assembly GCA_046051065.1. GTDB lineage: Bacteria > Cyanobacteriota > Cyanobacteriia > Cyanobacteriales > Chamaesiphonaceae > Chamaesiphon. The sequence continues at coordinate 1,305 of JBJOOY010000405.1, read as the reverse complement.
AATGAACTAGACGAGTTAGTTACCACGAATCCCTAACCCCTATTCCCTATTCCCTAACCCCTATCCCCTAAAAAAATGGCTGCTGAAATCATCTGTGTCGGTACCGAATTATTACTCGGCGATATTCTCAATAGTAACTCTCAATACCTAGCCAAAGAACTGGCTGCGCTGGCAGTGCCACACTTTTATCAAACCGTGGTGGGGGATAATGTCGATCGAATCCATCAAGCGATCGAGATTGCCTGTGCGCGATCGAGTATCCTAATTTTTACAGGAGGTTTAGGGCCAACACCAGATGACTTGACTACAGAATCGATCTCTAGTTACTTTCAAACTCCCCTGATCGAGCATCCCGAAGTCGTCGCCGATATCGAGCATAAATATGCCCAACGCGGACGAAAAATGACTGCTAGCAACCGCAAACAGGCACGTCAACCCGTAGGTGCAGATATTTTACCCAATTCCCTCGGCACTGCACCAGGGATGATTTGGCAACCGCACGCAGGGATAACGATCTTCACTTTCCCTGGCGTACCGCGAGAGATGTACCGCATGTGGCGGGATACAGCCGTTCCATTTTTAAAAACCCAGGGTTACGGACAAAATACAATCTATAGTCGCAGTCTGCGCTTTTTTGGGATTGCCGAATCAGCCTTAGCCGAAAAAGTAAATCATCTATTCGATTCTACCAATCCGACTGTCGCTCCCTATGCGGGGATGGGACAAGTCCGGTTGCGAATTTCGGCTTGTGCGGCGAATGAGACAGAAGCAAATGCACTGATCGAACCGATCGATCGGGAAATTAAGCAGATTGCTGGGGAAAATTACTTCGGGAGTGATGAAGATACTTTAGCTAGTGTCGTCGGACAGCTATTAATCGCAAAAGGTCAAACTTTAGCAGTAGCAGAATCTTGTACTGGTGGCGGGTTAGGGCAGATGCTAACAGAGATACCAGGGAGTTCTAGCTATTTTATGGGTGGGATTATTTCTTATGCAAATCAGGTAAAAATCGATTTACTGGGAGTGAATGAGGCGGATTTAGCCAGGGAGGGCGCGGTAAGTGAAACTGTTGCTTGCCAGATGGCGGCGGGAGTAAAAGCAAAATTGGGCACTGATTGGGGGGTGAGTATTACAGGCGTGGCGGGGCCAGGTGGCGGAACGGAAACTAAGCCTGTGGGGTTGGTTTATATTGGCATCGCTCGCCCTAATGGTGAGGTGGAGGGACTTAAATATCAGTTGGGGATTCAGCAGGAGCGCGGGTTGATTCGCCAAATGTCGGTGGCTCAGTCGTTAGATTTGTTGAGA
>JBJOOY010000404.1:0-2996 GCA_046051065.1 Cyanobacteriota bacterium | reverse complement strand
TCTTAAAGCACTTTCTATGAGTTTTAGCTCTAATCATTCTTTAAATTAAACATTAACATATAGATTAAATATAGGCAGGAAAAATAATGTAAAATATTTTACACAACGTTTGGCAGAAGATCGAGTTTTTTCATGCCATTATGATCATAGCCCAAAATTGACGATCGATTCCGAGCTTTATCGAAAATAGCTAAGCACTGAGCCACCGCCGATTTTGCACCAGCATCGAGACTCAATCACCTAGATTAGTTAGCCGCAGGATCTTCTGACATAACTAAGATAAAATTATTTTATTAACTCCAATCCCGATCGTACTGGGAAACATATGGATAGAATTCTGGAACCAGAAGTAATGGATACGTGGCTGGAAGCAACAGCTTACGATGCAATGGACTTTGCGGTAGTAAATTCGGTATTTGCCGCCGATGCGATCGCCTTAGATCCATCCGCGGTTAAAATTTTGGATGTGGGGACGGGAACGGCGCGGATTCCGATTTTGATGTGCCAGCAACGACCTCAATATTTAATTACCGCAGTAGACTTGGCTCGATCGATGTCAATTGTCGCTCAACGTAATATTGAGGAGGCTGGATTAATTCAACGCATTAAAGTAGAGCGAGTAGATGCCAAACGGATGCCATATCCAGATTTAGAGTTTGACACGATCGTCTCTAATAGTTTAGTCCATCATTTGCCAGATTCACTATCTTTTTTTCAGGAGATAAAACGGTTAGTCAAACCAAATGGAGCAATTTTAATTCGCGATTTAATTAGACCAGATCGCGATCGATTGGTTGATGATTTAGTTACTAAATTTGGTGGAGATTACGATCCTCGCCAACAGCAGTTATTTCGCGACTCACTTAAAGCCGCCCTCACGCTAGCTGAAGTTCAAGAGCTAATCGATCGAGTTGAATTACCACAAGTTAAGTTATCTCAATCTTCCGATCTACATTGGACGATCGAACGTAAATATTCGGCAATTACTAGTAATAAATAGAATAAGTTAATCGATCGGTAATTATTAATGCTTAGATTCTTAAATCGTCGATTTTGGTTTACATTGTTCGTAACGGTCGGTTTGATTATATCGCTAATTTATCCAACAGTTTTGCTCTCTAAATCTCTACCCATTAAACCACCTAGAGAAATTAGAGGTGTCTGGATTACTAATGTCGATAGTGATGTTTTATTCTTGCGCGATCGATTGGCAACAGCAATTAAAGATCTGCGTCAACTCAACTTTAATACAATCTATCCAGTAGTTTGGAATTGGGGCTACACGACTTACCCGAGTAAAGTTGCTAAACGGGTAGTTGGGAGTAGCTTTATGCCCAAAAAATCCGCAGGAATATTGATTAATCGCCAGCTAAGTGCAGCAGAAGGATTAGAAGGGCGAGATGTACTGCAAGAACTGGTAACTCAAGGGCACAAGCAGGGGCTAGCAGTCATTCCCTGGTTTGAATTTGGGTTGATGGCACCAGCAACTACAGATCCGGCTGGTTCAGATTTAGCTAAGCTCCACGCCGATTGGCTAACTGCCAAGCAAGATGGTAATCTAACTTGGAAAGAAGGAAAAGATCCGCGCGTCTGGCTCAATCCCTTCCGTCCTGACGTGCAAAAGTTTATCATCGATTTGGTAGTCGAGGTAGTTAAGAAATATAATGTAGATGGGATTCAATTCGACGATCATTTTGGCTTACCTGCTGAATATGGTTACGATCGATTTACCGTCGATTTATACCAGCGCGATCATCAAGGCAAACTTCCGCCTAAAGATGCTAAAAATGAGGAATGGATAAACTGGCGTGCCGATCGAATTACCGATTTTATGCACGATTTATTCACTGCGGTTAAGGCTGCTAATCCCAAAGCGATCGTGTCGATCTCGCCAAATCCTCAAGGATATGCCAAAAATTTTTTCCTCCAAGATTGGGCAAAATGGGAACGCCAAGGTTTAGTTGAAGAGTTATTAATTCAAGTGTATCGAGATAATTTATCGACATTTATCGGCGAACTAAATAAACCAGAGGTGAAGTTAGCAAGTCAGCATATTCCCGTGGGGATTGGAATTATGGCTGGAGTCAAACCCAAACCGATTCCGATGAAACATATTAAAACCCAGATTGAAGCTGTGCGCAGGCAAGGTTTAGCAGGAGTTTCATTCTTTTTTTATGAGACACTGTGGAAATTAACTGCTGAATCAGAAATGTCTCGGAAAGCAGGTTTTAAACAAGTATTCGCTCGATCGATTTCCCGACCCAATCTGATTAAATAAAAGTTGTTAAGTAGCCGATGGAATTACCAGAATTAGATTCAGAAACGATCGATCGAGTCCTCGAAATGGCTTGGGAAGATCGAACGACGTTTGAATCGATCGAATTACAATTCGGTCTATCCGAACCACAAGTTATCGCCCTAATGCGTCGAGAAATGAAAGCTTCGAGTTTTCGGATGTGGCGCAAGCGCGTAACTGGAAGAGTGACTAAACATGCCACTCGGCGCAACTTTATCGCGGGGAGATTTAAATCCCAAAATCAGCAGGGTTAGTCGATCGCAATTCTTTTATTTCTGGGACTCCCATATCTTTGGGATGACGCTTGTTATGAAACAAGATGTAACGAACAATCAACTGCACGTAAGTTTCTTCTGTACGGTAGGAGTAATGTTTGAGGCGGATTGCGTCTCTAACTTGGTCTAGAAGCTTCTTCGGGGGATTTTGCATAATATTACAATATGTTGAAAAATTCAGCAGATCCACCTTAAATAGGATGATAGGTGGAAAGTTTCTGCTTTTGTATAGGGAATATGCTGAATTTTTCAGTCTATCTAACCAAATTTGGGTGGATAGGTGGAAACTTTCCACCTAATAATAGTTGTGCTCCTTAGTTTGTCAGTGGGGACAGTAGTTTGAAGCGGATTGGTTGGTCTTAAGTTTACATATAGTTAGCGCATATCGCCGATCGCATTCATGGCGGTAGCGGCGATCGCTTGTT
>JBJOOY010000403.1:0-3458 GCA_046051065.1 Cyanobacteriota bacterium | reverse complement strand
GTTTATGGCATAGTGGCACCACTCCGATCCCTTCCCGAACTCGGTTGTTAAACACTGTTGCGGCGACGATAGTTGGGGGGTTGCCCCCTGTTAAAATAGCTCGATGCCAAGCTTAATATTTGTAAAAAGAGGTACTTAACAAATTAAGTACCTCTTTTTAGATATTGTATTATTTGTAAGTAAAAAGAATACTAGACTTGCCACCCTAAAATAATTAAATCTCGTTCGCATCGCGTCTCCATCGGAGCATCGATCGCATTTAAATCGGCAATTTTAGGTAAGTATCCCCATTGCTGAAAATTGTGTTTTTTAAACAAATCTAGGCTTGGTTGATTGTGAGCAAAAATAAATGCCAGCAGAGTTTTTAGATCTAAATGGGGAGTAGCTGCGAGCGCTTTTGATAATAATCGATCGCCTAAATGTTGACGATGATATTCTGGTGATACATATACTCCAATCTCTGCTGTATGACGATAAGCGTCTCGTCCATAAAACGATCGAAAACTCAGCCATGCTTTAACTTTACCATCTATTTCTAATACCCATAATGGGCGTCGATCGAATGTATGCGCCGCGAACCACTCTAGCCGACTATCTACTGTGACTGGTTCTAGATCGGCTGTTGCCATCCGTCCTGGAATCGAGGTATTATAGATCTCAATTATTATTGGTAAATCTTCGATCTTCGCGTCACGAATCATGAAATCAGGGAATAGGGGATAGAGAATATGTTTATAAATTAGACATTACTGACAATTAGATCTAGCATTTATATTTCCAGTCAGGTAAGACTTTCTGTTCGCTGTTCACTTCAATATTACTAATTTCCAAAGCGGATGAGAACTACCTTGCTGACGAATCTGACAGATTTGTTGGGCTAGCCGATCTTGCTCTTGTTTTGGTAATCCCCATATCTGATTGCGACTTTGCCATACTAAGGTTCCGGTCATCATCCCTACACACACACCCAAACCGAAGGCGGGGAGGGGTTGAAAAGATAGTGCGTATTTGACCGCAGCCCATGTAAAATTTTCTTGGATGAGACTAATCGGATAGCGTAGCTCCCAGAGGCTATAGGCACCAACCGTAGACCATAATAGCGCAATCACTAGCCACCGAGCGCGAACCGTCAGGCGATAAAGATTATCCATCTGATTTTTAAAAACTGGATCGAGTTTGATTTCCGCAGATATATTGCGCGTTGGATGTTCATTCGATCGTACCTCAGACATAATTCTCGATTCTCGATTCTCGATTAAGATGACGAATATTTATTGGAATTAGGTTAAGTAAGTTAGCGCCAATCGATCGATTCGTTGGATCGGGTGATCGTAATGAGCATCGTTAATAATTAATTATGACTCGGAACTAACGACTGCGGGATCTGGTGTGACTGGATGATTTTCGCGCCACCAAGCAAACAGAGTACTGGCGATAAAGATACTGGAGTAAGCACCTGCTGTAAAGCCAATAATCAAGCAGAGGGCAAAGTTTTTGAGGGTATCGCCACCGAACAAGAAAATTGCAAATAGGGTGAGGAGAACGGTGAGGGTAGTATTGATCGATCGAGACATAGTTTGATTGACTGCATCATCGACAATCTGGGTAATCGATCGATCGGGATGAAGACTAATAACTTCTCGAATTCGATCGTAAATAACCACAGTATCATTTACAGAAAAACCAATAATTGTCAAGATCGCCACTACGAACAGACTATCAATTTCTACCCCACCAACTAATCCTAAAATCGAGAAAATACCCACAGTAATAAATACATCATGGAATAACGCAACAAAGGCAAAGAAGGCATAATCAAATTTAAATCGGAAGCTTAAATATAGTAAAATCAAGCCAAAAGATAAAACAATCGCAATTAATCCACTTTGAAATAATTCTCGACCGAGAGTAGGTCCTACTGTGTCATTTTGAGTTTTCTTGGGATCGAACTTACCAATTTTCTCAGTTAGTGCAGCTTCTAATTTAGTTCGAGCATCAACTTTAAGATCTTTAGTCCGGATTGATATCCCAGTAGAATCTTTACCTTTACCGATTACTTGAATAAGCGGTTCTACCAATCCCTGATTTTTGACCACTTCCCGGACGATTCCAATCTCGATCGGTTTACAATTGTTAGGAATCGAACAGTCTAATTCATATTGTAATTTCGATCCACCTGTAAAATCTAATCCTCTGCGTAATGGCGAGCCAATCTCTGGATTCGTCCAGGATAAAATCATCGAGATGATTCCTGTCAATATAATCGCAGTAGATAGCATCCACCACCATTTTCTTTGTTTGGTAACACTAAATTTTTTCATTTATTAGCTGTTGGTTATTGATTTATTTTTGGCGATCGAGTGAATCTAACTAAATTCAATTATTTTCACTCTAAAACTAGGCGGTGGACAGTGCCCACCCGACTAACGACTAACTTTTCGCTATTCCCTTATCCCTTAACTGCACTAGGCAAATTTGGTGCGAACAACTGAGTTTTCTGACGTAAACCAGGAAACCCTAACACTAATAAGAGTAAGAATGTTCGAGTACAAGTTAATGAGGTAAACAAGCTTAGTAGTACGCCAATAGCTAAGGTGACAGCATATCCCTTGACTAGTCCTGCACCTAGAAAAAATAATGCACCACAAGAAATTAATGTAGTGACGTGACTATCGAGAATACTATCAAAAGCACGGTGAAAACCTGCTTCCACCGACTTGTATAAAGTTTTGCCGCTCCGAAGTTCTTCCCGAGTCCGCTCGAAAATTAAGACGTTAGCGTCTACCGCCATCCCGATACTCAGAATAAATCCCGCAATCCCTGGGAGGGTCAAAGTCACATCCAAAATATTGAACGCTGCTAGTGACAACAGCGTGTAAACAATCAGCGCTACGTCAGCAACTAATCCAGGAACGCGATAGTATACGCCCATGAAGATTGCGACCAAGGCTAATCCGCCCATTCCAGCATAAATACTGCTTTGAATGCTATCTCGCCCCAATGTTGCTCCAACTGTCCGATTTTCGACGATTTCGACAGGAACTGGTAGCGAACCGCCGCGCAACTGGACTGCGAGATCGTTAGCTTTTTCAGTAGTAAAGTTGCCTGTAATCACCGCCTTACCGCCAGCAATACCTGTTGCTGCAAATTGTGGGCCAACAGTGGGCGTACTAATGGGGTCGCTATCTAAAAATACACCGATCGAGCGACCAGTTCCAGCCAAGCTTTTGGTCATTTTAGCAAAGGCATCGCCACCATTACCATCAAACTCGATCGCCACTTCCCAACCGCTGTTGGGTAATGGTTGCGGGCTAGCATTTTTGAGATTTTTACCAGTAATTACTGCTGGATTGAATAATTTACCAATCTCAGTATATTGTTTCTGAAGTGCGGCTTGATTATCAGCGATCGCTTGCTTATCACCAGACTTTTTGAGGGTAGTCTGTTTGCGTTTTGCT
>JBJOOY010000402.1:0-5199 GCA_046051065.1 Cyanobacteriota bacterium | reverse complement strand
TTCTATATTTTGACAATGGGCGAGGTGAAACCGATTGGAAGATTGGGTCATCTACAATTAGTGTCATCAATGCTCACCAGGCGAGATCGCTGGTTGAGAATAGAGAACTAGCACTACAGCTAACCAATCGAGATCGTCAGCTTAACGGATTATTACCTCTAGTTGAAGATCCACTCCTATCTCAAACTGCTCAATTTCATGCTCAAGATCTGTTAACTCGGCATTACTATGCCCATATCACACCAGAAGGCAAGAACCCGACAGATCGTTTTGCTCAACAAGGAGGTCATAGTGAAGTTGGTGAAAACATCGTGCAAATGAAGGGATCGGCTGGGACGATCGTGAATTACAGGCTCATCGAAAAGTTTCAGAAAAGCTGGATGTATAGTTCAGGGCATCGTGCCAATCTTCTAAAACCAGAGTATCTTCATTTTGGCTATGGAATTGTGGCTGACAGCTTTACTGGACAAGTCTATGGAGTTCAGAACTTTTCCTTGCCAGAAAGGTAAAGGTGCAATCGAAACATTACTAGGGCGTAGAATAAGTAGTCACCTTCTTGACTATACTCTTCTTAGTTATCCCCGATCGCGCATATGTTCAATCCCTTACCACATCCGACGATTCCTACAGCTACTTGGCAACGTCAATTCGATCGAGGCTGGGATCAACCCTATACCGTCCGCTACGAGAGCAATCTAGATGATGGCCCTTTTCATGGGATGCCCTTGGGTGGTTTTGGCGCGGGCTGTATCGGGCGGTCTCATCGTGGTGAGTTCAATCTGTGGCATATCGATGGTGGCGAACATATTTTTAAAAACCTTTCTGCTTGTCAATTTAGTGTATTTGAAAGTGTGGCAGGTGGAGCAACTCAAGCCTATGCGATGTGTACGGAGGCACCGCAGGATCATAGTTTGAGTCAGTGGCAATGGTATCCGCAAACCACTCCAGTCGGGCAAACGACGGGTAATTATCGGGCTTTATATCCTCGGAGTTGGTATAGCTATGAAAACGTCTTTCAGGCGCAATTAACCTGCGAACAGTTTTCGCCAATTTGGGCGGATAATTATCAGGAAACTTCCTATCCGATCGCGGTATTTGAATGGACGGCGCACAATCCGACCGATCGAGAGATTACACTGAGTATTCTGTTAACTTGGCAGAATACCGTCGGCTGGTTTGCGAATGGCAATCCCTCGAATGAAGTGAAGATTCGAGATGATGGTAGTCCGGTGTATGATTATCAATCGCAATGGGAAAATAGTGAGGGTAATTATAATCAGTGGATTGTCGATAATTATCGGGTAGGGTGTTTATTAGATCGAGATCGATCGTCAGAAGTACCACAAGAAGGCGAAGGTCAATGGTCGATCGCGAGTATTGCTAATCCTAGTGTAGAAATATTTTATCATTCCCGCTGGAATCCGATCGGCGATGGCAGCGAGATTTGGGATAGTTTTGCCCATGATGGTTCGCTCCCGGATATCGATGATGAAACTCCGGCAATTAAGGACGAACAAATTGCTGCGGCGATCACGATTCGGTTTACAATTAAGCCTGGAAAAACTAAGAAAATTCCCTTTATCCTCGCCTGGGATTTCCCGATTACAGAATTTGCCAAAGAGATTAATTATTATCGACGATATACAGATTTTTTCGGTCGATCGAGTCAAAATAGTTGGGCAATGATTCGCACGGCATTAAAACATTATGATACTTGGCAAGAATCGATCGTTAACTGGCAACAGCCAATTTTAGATCGATCGGATCTGCCTGATTGGTTCAAGATGGCATTGTTTAATGAGCTATATCTGCTAACTGATGGTGGGACATTATGGAGTGCTGCGGACGAACGCGATCCGATCGGTCAATTTGGTGTATTAGAGTGTTTGGATTACCGTTGGTATGAAAGTTTAGATGTGCGATTATATGGCTCATTTTCATTATTAATGCTCTGGCCGAAATTAGAAAAATCGGTGCTAATTGCCTTCGCTAGAGCTATCCCAGCTGAGAATAATCATCAACGCTTAATCGGCTATTATGTCCAAACAGCATTTGGCTACGAAGATCGACCCCAAAATGTCGATCGAGCTGAAATGATGGCTGTGAGAAAAGCTCTTCATGCTACCCCGCACGATCTCGGTGCACCTAACGAACATCCGTGGGAGAAAACTAATTATACCTGTTATCAAGATTGCAATCTCTGGAAAGATTTAGGTAGCGATTTTGTCTTGCAAGTTTATCGTGCCTATGTATTTACAGGTAAAAAAGATGTTGAATTCCTCGCCGAATGTTGGTCGGCAATTGTCGATACCTTAGCTTATCTCAAACAGTTCGATTTAGATAATGATGGGATGATTGAAAACTCCGGTGCACCCGATCAAACCTTCGATGATTGGCGACTGCAAGGGATTAGCGCTTATTGTGGTGGATTATGGCTAGCTGCACTCGAAGCTGCAATCTCGATCGGGCAAATTCTGACCCAAGAATACCACAATAACTTAACTCCCAAACCCTCAAAAATTATCGCCAAATATCAAGATTGGTTAGCAATGGGTAAACCGATTTATCAACAACAACTCTGGAATGGTAGTTACTATCGCATCGATACCGCAAGTGGTTCAGAAGTAGTAATGGCAGATCAATTATGCGGTCAATTTTATGCAAAGTTACTCGAACTCGATGATATCGTGCCCCTAAATTGTGCCAAAAATGCTCTGCAAACTGTCTATCAATCCTGCTTCCTTAACTTTCAAAATGGACAATTTGGAGCTGCTAACGGAGTCAAAATCGATGGCTCACCGCTCAATCCTAAAGATACTCATCCCCTCGAAGTTTGGACGGGAATTAATTTTGGAATTGCCGCCTTTTTAGTGCAAATGGGAATGCGGGAGGAAGGGTTAAAATTAGCTCAGACGATCGTGCAACAGGTGTACGATAATGGGCTACAATTTAGAACTCCCGAAGCGATTACTTCCGCCGGAACTTTTCGCGCCAGTCACTATCTGCGAGCGATGGCGATTTGGGGAATTTATCATACTATAAATTCACGATAATAGAAGATCGATATTCCATACTTGAGCTTCGATAAATAGATCGTATTTACGATTAGCTTGAGTTTCCCATTCATGATCGGGAATGCCAAATCGATCGATAAGTTGGGTTATTTCAGCCAGCGAAAATACTCGCCCGTGATATTCAGATCGATAGTAATCTTTATCTGTTTGGGTTTGCAACCAGTAACTCACCATACTATCAGGGTATGTAAAGCTAATCTGTTCGGGATCGATCGAGGTAATCGGCATTTCGATCTGATTAAAGTGTCCGTTGTATCCAGCTTCGATCCATGTTGATCGATCGACAACAAAATAATGTGGATAATTAGATTTAGGCTTACCACCTTTGTTAATAAACTCATTTCTCAACCAATTTTCTGTCTCGCGACGCAATTTTAAATAACTTTCGGGATTTTTAAATCTCCGATAAACTAATCCAGTTCGTCCCTGGAGACTGGAGATTATTTCCAGGGCATCTCGATCGCTCAGTGCTGATAAACTTTGAAAAGGTCGCTCGTTTTGATGATAATAATGAGTCAGCAGCATTGCAATGCTTTAGATCGATCGATACTCTGTTATTAGAAATTAAGTCGGCTGCCAAATTCGACCACATTTGAATTTAGCATACCACTAGTATTAGAATTAATACTAGTTCCATCAATAGTTAAATTACCACTAAATGGTGCATTAATATGTCGATATTGTAAGTAAAGATCTGTTTTTTCTGAAACAGAATAACTAGCACCAACTTTAACTTGATATACCATGCCCGAACTAGCACCTTTTAAAGCAACATTCGTATTTGAAGTCGAGACATTGAGATTAGTCGAACTATAACCGATGCCAACACCTAAAAATGGTTTAAATGCGCTACCAGTATTAATATCGTAATAGCCATTCAGCATAATCGCTAGATTAGAAATGTTACCATTAAGATCGCCACTACTAATGCTCATTGGTGCTGATAAGGATGGTAATGGCAGAGATCCATTTTTCAGAGCATTATTTGTATACAGTACCTCACCTTCTGCTCTGAAATTAGAGAATTTGTGCCCAGCAAAGGCATTGAAACTTGTTTGGTTTTTAGTATCGATATCCAGATTGAATGGGACATTAATCCCCGATACATTCATGCCTGCCACTTTACTGGTACCATTTAAATTAGTCGAGCTAATGCCGATTCCAAATCCGCCATACCAGGGGTTTTTGTTATCGGGCGAATCTGGCTTTTCAGTTATAAAACTAGACTGCTGTCTATCTTTTGGGTTAGGATCGAGCTGAATGTGACGATCGCTAACTAAATTAGTCGATCGAGTTGGGTATAACTGAGTAGTTGCAGGATTTGCATAAGCTGGAAGATCGAACAAAAAGACCGGACTAATCGATCGACAAAGTAAGATTAAAGACTGAGCCAACGTCATCGTGCGAGTATACATAGCCAATCGGGTGAGGAAATAAGTGCTTGTTGCGATTATGGTGCCCAAATCTTTTCTGTCAGCCATCATCTGGAGACAAAATTAAACGTAAGTTAAAACTCAGCTAAAAGCGATCTGGCGAGACAAAACGCCAGCCTGGATCAAATATGAAGTGAAGAAGCGTAAAAATTGGCAGTAAATTCGATCGAGTTTTAAGTAGATCGGTAATAGTAGTGAGATATACTCACGATTGTCTCAATCAACCAAAATAAATTTATTTAAAATGTCTACTACCGCAACGACAGTCGATCGAGAAATTTTGTTGCAACCTGTGTTGGGTTCGCGTCGCTTTAGCAATTTCTTTTGGGCAATCATCGTGTCTATTGGTGGCATCGGTTTCTTGCTGGCTGGGATCTCCAGCTATCTAGAAGTTAATTTACTCCCGATTAGCAACCCCATCAAATTAGCGTTCTTTCCTCAAGGCGCTGCATTAACGTTTTACGGTGTAGCTGGAACCCTCCTGGCTACTTATCTATGGGTGGCTATTCTCCTCGATATTGGCGGTGGCTATAATAAATTCGATCGAGCGGATGGAGATATCACCATTTTTCGGAATGGATTCCCCGGTAAAAACCGGCGGATCGAACTTAAAAGTAAAATTGCCGATGCCCAAGCAGTCAGAGTCGATATCAAAGATGGACTCAGCCCGCGTCGCACTCTCTACGTGCGGA
>JBJOOY010000401.1:0-8499 GCA_046051065.1 Cyanobacteriota bacterium | reverse complement strand
ATGTCTATAATGAATTCGTCCAACTCAGCAAAGGTCGTCCCTGCGATGTGACCGGATTGAGCCATCAATTTCTCAAACAGCATGGCCCCACCCAATGGCCTCATCCCGTCGGGTGCAAAGCGCAGCGTGGGAAACGGCTCTATACCGATCTCCTCTTCCATCATCCCGACAAACGCGCCAAATTCGCCGCCAGTCACTCGAAAGGGTTGGCCGAACCCCCAGACACAAATTATCCGTTCGTGCTTACTACAGGGCGTTTATACGGTCACTGGCACACGATGACGCGCACCGGACGGATTCCCAAAATTCAACAGATGCATCCAGAACCCTTTCTGGAGATTCATCCGCGCGATGCGGCGAGGTTGCAGATCGAGAATGGAGAATGGGTGGAGGTGCGATCGCGTCGAGGTACCGGGCGGTTTCCAGCATTGGTAACATCAGCGATCGATCGCGGTACGGTATTTGTCCCGATGCATTGGGGTGAGCTATGGGCAAAAGATGCAGCGGCGAATACGTTTACGCACCCCGAATCTTGTCCCGATTCGCACCAACCAGAGTTGAAGGCTTGCGCGGTGCAATTAGTGCCAGTTAAATTTATCGGACTAACATCTGAAACATATAAAGCAGCTCAATTAATTGAGTCTCAACGTTAGGATCGGATTGTTACGCAGCAACATTACATCAGTTATGTTCGTGGAGATCGATCGAATTTAGATCGATCTGCTCTAGATGTTTTGCCCACATTTCTTGGTAGGCTTGCTCCATGTCGAGGGTAAATTGTTTGGCATTCCAGACGGGGGCAGTCTGACGACCAGATCTAAGTTTCTCTCGCACCTGCATTCTCAAATCTCGATCGAGTCCTAACTTTACACCCCAATCTACATATTCTTCCTCAGTCCAAGCAATCCCTTCAGTAATCCCCGCATTGATCATAAAGGTATAGCTATTACGCGCTGCAAATTGCTGTCCTACCTGAGTCACCATCGGAATTCCCATCCAGAGAGTTTCCAGCGTTGTGGTAGCACCATTGTAAGGGAAAGTATCGAGGACGATATCTGCGATCGCTAAATTAGCACGGTGGGTATATTCGTCAGCAACAGTATTTAAAAACCGTAATCGATCAATATTAACGCCAATTTCTGTAGCAATATTACCAAATAACTCTTCAACGATCGCTCGATCGCTTTCACCTTTAATTAATAAATAACTGTCAGGTACCGATCTGAGGATTTGCATCTGCAATTTAATCGTCTGGGGATGACGTTTATAACCTCTTTGTCCACTCCAGTAAATAACACAATCGGCTGGAATCTTTAAATCTTCGCGGCTAATTGTCGGCGTACCAACCTCAAATCCGTCCACTGCAACATAACTTTGAGGTAGTCGCCAAATCTTTTCTTGATAATAATCTTGAGCATTATCTGGCAAGACATAGCGATCGGCGATAAAATAATCGACAGTTGGTAAACCTGTAGCATCCCAACCGAGCCAACTTATTTGGACGGGAGCAGGTTTGGCTGCTAATACTTGACAGGTAGTATCGAGGGTGAGACTCTCTAAATCGATTAAGATATCAACTTTATCAGCTCGAATTTGAGCGGCAATTTCATCAGCATTACTGCCAAAACAATAGGCAACATCCGATCGATCTCGGAACCATTTTTGATAGACTCGATCGTCAGGATTTTGGTTGATACAATAAGTAAAAACTTGAAACCGATCGCGCTCGTGATACTGCCAGAGCCAGCGACTTAGCCAGCCGACAGAATGACTTCGCAGTGTAGAACCTAGATAGCCAATTCTTAGCACTCCAGTCTGTTTTGGTAATGCGGCGGCAATGATTTCTCGATCGATGATTTGAGGATGGTTGAAATCTAAATAAGTCCGAGAAATTTGATTTTGAAGCGATCGATAATAATCTGGACGATCAGCTATATAAGGAAAAAATGAGGCAGCTACCATTAATCGTAGATCGATATGTGGTACTGAAATACTGGGTTGTTTGGAAATAAATGTCTCTAATAATTGATAATGTCGATCGACAATTGGCAACAGATTATGCCAATCACCAGCATTCAATAGAGTTCTGACAATATTTGCATTAGCAATAATTTGATTGCCTAAACCATTAGACATATTATAAATTAAAAAGCTGAGATCTGTTGCTTTTTTATGTTCGCCCAGTTTACAATTTAAGCGGCAGAGAACTTGGAGCAGAACATCATTTTTAGGCTCAAGTTCTCGGCAAGATTCTAAGAGTTCCATTGAGAATAAGCTCGGGCCAGATCGATGACTTGACTTAAGTAAGATAGTACTAATTAATTCAATTAGATGAGATTGAGATTGTGGAAAACTAAATAAACATTGGCAAATAAAATCGTGAGTAAATGCTGAAGGAAAAGCAAGCAATGATTCTATTACCAGATCTAAAAGTTCTCTTTGATTATCTTTTAACTCTGTTTCACCAGAAAATATTTCAACTGCTTGCCATTCTACTAAAATTTTAGGAGAGAATAAATTTAATTTAATTTCTAGGAAGATCGATCGCAGTAAATTATTAATATGCGTTGGATCTATTTCTCTCAAATATTGACTTATCAGCCAAGAGTCATCAAAGTTATCTTCAACTAGTTTTTGTACAGCAACTCGATCGAGTATTATTACTAGTTCAATAGTTAAAGCATCTGCTTCTAATTCGACTGCTCGATCTAACGGAATAAACCAGGTAGCTTGAGCATCTAATTCCTGTTGCCCAAGGAGATACGCAAGTCCGAGATTCCAGTAATTCTCACTACGTTCATCGCCTCGATCGATTATTGTCTCATAGTACTTAATTGTTTGTGCTAGATGACTAGCATCAAATTGCCGATCTAGATCTATAAGTGGCGAATAATTTAGGATTTGCATAACTTAGTTTGAATCGTATAAATCAGTTTTATTACTATCTTTTTGTGCTAGATATTTTGCCCACATTTCCCGATAAGCTTGTTCCATATCGAGTGTAAATTGCTTGGCATTCCAGACAGGTGCAGTTGTACGTCCCGATCTAAGTTTCTCGCGAATTTGCATTCTTAACTGATGATCGAGTCCCAATTTAATGCCCCAATCTATATATTCAGCTTCACTCCAAGCAATTCCTTCCTCAATTCCCGCATTAAGCATGAAAGTATAACTATTTCGCGCTGCAAATTGCTTACCTACTTGCGTCACCAGCGGAATTCCCATCCACAGAGTTTCCAGAGTCGTAGTGGCACCATTATAGGGAAAAGTATCTAAAACTATATCAGCGATCGCTAAATTAGCACGATGAGTATATTCATCTGGAACGCCTGGTAAAAACCGCAATCGATCGAGATTTACACCTTCTTCTTTGCAAATTTTACCGAATAGATTGCGAACCATCTCTGGATCGCTTTTACCTTTAATTAATAAATAACTATTAGGTACAGCTTTAATAATTTGGAGCTGGCAGCAAATATTATCTGGGTGACGTTTATAGCCACTTTGACTACTAAAATAAATGATAGCATCATTAGGAATTCCCAAATATTGGCGATTGAGAGTAGGGATTCCTACTTCAAATCCATTCACAGCTAGATAAGTTTGAGGTAATCGCCAGAGCTTTTCTTGATAGTAGTCTTGAGCATGATCTGGAAGCACATAAGGATCGACAATAAAGTAATCGATCGCCGGAATTCCGGAAGCATCCCAACCCAGCCAAGTTAACTGTACGGGTGCAGGTTTATACGCCATCACCATACAAATGGTATCAAAAGTTAGACTATCTAAATCGATTAATATATCAATTTCATCTGCTCTAATTTGAGCAACAATCTCGGCTGGATTATTATCGAAATAATAACTAATATCTACCTTGTCTCGAAACCATTGTTGATTGAAAGCATTTTCAGAATTTTGATTGACACAATAAGTAAAGATTTGGAAAGATGTCCGATCGTGATAGTGAAATAGCCATCGACTCAACCATCCCACAGAATGCCTTCTTAGTGTTGAAGCTAAATAGCCAATTCTGAGTACACCAGTTTTTTTTGATAGCGGTGTTTCTCCCAATTCGGATTTTAAAGTAATGGGAGTAAGATTATTTTGATAAATTGTAGCAAGTTGATTTTGTAGCGGTCTATTAACTTGAGGATTATCTACTAAATATGGAGTGAAAAATGAGGCAGCTACTAAAGTATTAGCTGGGAATTCTTGTGAATTAGTTAAAATATTAGCGATCGTCTTATTTAACAATTGCTGGTGCTCGATCGTTCTTTCTAAATAGCCATTCCAGCTACCAGCACATAGCAACGATCTCTGAACTAAATAGCTCCCAAATAACTGTTCGAGTAAATCTTCTGCCTGCTGAAAATAATATTCGGCATTAAGGATCGCTTGTGAATGCAGATCTACTTCTGAATATAAGCAGGATATAATATGACAGATTTCTAAGTTGTATGGTGATACTTCTTTACAAATTTCTGCTAAATTAATAGCAAATCCAAAAGCACGTTGATGATGAAATATTTGAAATGCTGTGACAATTAATCTGCGGGAAACTAGATCGCGGTTATCCCCGATTAATAACAAACAAGATTTAATTAACTTTAGATTTAGATCTATTCGTAATGTATTTACAAGTGCTGAGATAGTTTCCTCTAATAAATCATCACCAATACTGCCGATTGTTGCTGATGATAATAGATCGTCTATTTGCCATTCATTCAGGCTATCTATTGACAGTTGATCGAGTGAATTACTAAGGATAATTAATTGCAGGATATTATCAATTAAGTTCGGCTGGAGCAGCCATAGATGCTGTCGAATTAACCAAGCATTTTTTAAGTCTGATTCTTCAGAGCGAGCTTCAGCTTCCCGCTCTACAATCGATCGCAGCTCATCAGTATAAATTTCGATTTCTGTGTCATTGGCTTCAGCACAAGGAACGAACCAAGTTGCTTGTGCATCTTCTTCTCTTCCGGTTAGTAAGTAACTTAATCCCAAATACCAATAGTTACTAACAGTTGTCTCGTCAGCAGCAATCGCTGCTTCATAAAATTCGCTCGACTGAATTACATTCCTCGCAGAGCTTTGAACATGATGATCTGATGATATTAGCATAAGTAAATATCGATCGGCGAATAGATGCTAACTCAGCATATCGGAAACAGATCGATTGTCAATCAGTGTAAATACTTATTATTAATCTTAATGAATTGGGAGGATCGGTATATTCACTAGTTAGATAAATGAGAAGATTTAATTATTTGATTTACAGCGATAACTAGAATAATTTTTAATGATATTAGATCGAGTCGTTGTTATAATTTAACGTATGGAGCGGTACAAGTAGGTGTGGCATTCGCTGGGGTAACAGGTGTTGTCGGAGCAGTGGTACTTGGAGTTATAGCTTGACAGACAATAGTTCCGGCTACACTGATATTGGCAGCGTTAGTATAGCGATTGTTAGCACCACTATACCCTTTGAGAATGGGGTCTTTGGCTTGAGCTAGAATACTGGCATTATCGGTAGTGGCAGTTAAGGTATAGTCATAGTTACGAGTAGAAGCAATACCAGTATCACCAGTAAGATTACCGATCGCTAATAAGTCAAAAGTACTAGCAAATTGGGGATGTTCCGCCCGATGAATATTTTGAACGCGCACGATCGCGCCGATAATTTGTTGGGCTTCAGATTGCTTTGCTTTAGCAGATTGATTGAGAAAACTAGGCAATGCGATCGCTGCCAAAATACCAATAATGATAATTACAACTAAGAGTTCTACTAATGTGAACCCTCGATCTCGATGGTTGTGATTGAGGTATTGGATGAATTTAGCTTTTATTTCGGGTTTCATTTTAAATATTTAGAGCAAAATTCGGAGCGAATGTGGCTTGATTCTTGTCCCTAACTTACCCAGATTTTAATGATTTTATATCATTTAGATTTATAACTTTAACTGTAATAGTTGCAACAGAAAAGCACCAAAATCACAGACTGATTTTTAGTGCTTTTGAGTAAGATGCTAATCGGCAATTCAAATATCGATTTACCGATTAACTTAATTAACTTAATTAACTGATTATAGCTTGACGGTAGCAACAGTACTGCAAGTAGGATCGGCAGTAGTGGTGAAACCAGGAGTAAGAGGATCGGCAGTACTAGGAGCTGGTGTTTCACAGACAACAGCACCAATCACAGGTTTACTTGCAGCATTAGTATAGCGACCAACACCACCAGTATATCCTTTCGTCGCAGTATCGATTGATAAAGCTTTCAGAGATGCATTGTCTGTAGTGCCAGCTAAGGTATATGTGTAGTACTTGGTACTAACAGTTGCTGCTGAGCCGGTAAGAGTTCCGATTGCTAATTCGTCATAACTAGTGGCAAACGCAGTAGCATCACCACCACGATAGACAGTTTGCAGGCGGTTAAAAGCACCGATGTTTTGTTTAGCTTCGGTTTGCTTCGCTTTAGCAGATTGGTTGAGGAAGTTGGGTAACGCAATTGCTGCCAAAATACCGATGATAATAATTACAACTAAGAGTTCTACTAAGGTGAATCCTTTTTCGCTTTGTTTGCGGTTGAGGTGTTGGATAAATTTAGCTTTTAATTCAGTTCTCATTTTAAATACTTCCGGAGGGTTAAGGGTTTGTGGTTTCGGTTGCTTCGTGTCCTCAGCTTACCCACTTCTTTCAGGTTACCTATCACCCTGTAAAAAGATTTTTTTAAATATCTTTTAATCGGGTGATAACTTCACCTCAAATCCTTTTCCCTAGCTGAAATTATTCGATCTATCTTTACGTGAGTTTAAGGTATCTCAGTAATCTAAGCGATCGAAATCACTATTAATTAGTAACAATAAAACGAGATATTAACTTATCCCCTATTTCCTACTCATTCATTGTTTTAAAAGTAGCTACAGCAGATGGAGATTGACCACTGAGGTAGCGGAAGATCCAGTATTTAAAAGCTGTATCGATGAAGACGGGGACGGTGGCGATAAACAACGAATTGAACTCGCGGTTTTCGGGAATGCCTAAATGTTTGGCGATACCTTCGAGGATGATGTCCCAGCCGTGAGGAGAGTGGAAGCCAACGAATGTATCGGTGATCAGGATGATCAGAAAAGCTTTAGCGGTGTCGCTGAGTCCAGATACCAGATCGTCGATGAAGGACTTGAGCACAGCGATTTGTTGTTTGCTATTGACGATTAACCAAGCAAATGTGACGATCGAGAGTAAGTCAGCAAACCAATTTTTAACAGCATTGGCACTTTGACGATAGAAGTCTTCTTTGATTTCTTCGGCTTTTTCTTTGACTTGCTCCTCCATCTGTTCGGTGGTGAGTTTGGGTGCTAATCCGACCATATGCTTAAATTTGAGGTTCTTCTCAAACCGCTCCATTTCTTCCATTGCCTCTTTTTCGAGATTGACATTGAGGAAGACATCTGAGTGACTATAGCTGCGGTAAAGATCGATCGCTGGGCCGACTACGACGATTTTAGAGATATATTGGACGAGCAATGGTACTAAAATTAGGATCAAGATAAAGCGCAGTGAGGCTTTAGTCTTGTTTTTACTGAAGCGATAATTTTCCAGCACTTGAGCTTCAGCTTTGGGATCGAGATCCTGCTGAATCCGCTCGAAGGTTCTAATTAGAGATGGATCGATAATCGGCTTTTTACTAATATTCTCTTTCCCTGGTCTGGGTGAATTTGAGATAGGATTAGATCGATCGGGTTGACGACGGCCTAAATTATTGGCTGAATTATTTTTAGCAAGATTTACCGATTCTTTCGACAAGCTTCTACTTTGCGGCAATGGTAGCGACCCACGATTGCCATTTGGCAAGAGATCGATCTGTTCTAATTTCATGTCGTTTGATCGATCTTCGTGATCGTCAACTCGATCGGCATAACGAGTTAAAATTTCATCGATAAAACTAAGTTTCTCGATAATTCGCGCCTCACGCTCGATATCTTGAGTGTAAGGATTGAGTGAGCTAAATTCTGGATCGAATCCCTGACTCTCGGGTGATGGCGGATAATTATTATCACCTGTTAAAGTGCGGCTAGTTTGAAACTCGGCTAATCGAATCCGCGCGATATTTAGGGATTTATTGAGGTCGTTCTGGAAATAGGTAGCAACTAGATTCCGATCGTATTCAGATGAAATCGCAATCTTCTGTCCATTAAAATGTTCGTCTTCAATGGCTTTGATTTTTAGTGCAGCTTTATAGGCTTCATCTAATGCTCGATCGGCTGTGCGATAAAACCACTTATTTGCTTTGCGCCAGTATTGACCGGCTTTATTGATGAAAAAGTTTTTTTCCATGAGGGATATGGGATGGGGGGTAGTGGAGAGTAGTGGCTAGGGGATAAGCAATAAGTGATAAGTAATAATTGATAAGTAATATAGCGGTTCTCGATCTAATCAGGTATGTTCACTAGCCACTTTTTACGTCGGGAAACTAGGGCGTGCGAGCAACGCTAGGCA
>JBJOOY010000400.1:0-7379 GCA_046051065.1 Cyanobacteriota bacterium | reverse complement strand
AATCGAGGGCTTACTCTCTTTTATTAGTGATCGGCTATCCGGCATTGTGAATGGGATCGATCCGGACATTTACGATCCGGAGACCGATCCAGCATTAACCAAAACCTTTAATACCAAGACTCTCGACCACCGACTCCAAAATAAAGCTGCGCTGCAACAAGAAGTCGGCTTAACCGAGAATCCTGATACATTCCTGGTTGGCATGGTATCTCGGTTGGTCGAACAAAAGGGTTTGGATTTGATGCTTCAAACACTCGATCGGTTTCTCGCCTATACTGATGCTCAATTCGCGATCTTGGGTACTGGAGATCGCTATTATGAGAATCAACTATGGCAATTAGCCTCGCGCTATCCTGGTCGGATGGCTACTTATTTGCTCTATAATGAATCTCTCTCTCGCCGCATTTATGGCGGCTCGGATGCGTTTCTCATGCCCAGTCGGTTTGAGCCGTGCGGGATCAGTCAGATGTTGGCAATGCGTTATGGTTGCGTGCCAATTGTCCGGCGCACAGGTGGATTAGTCGATACAGTCTCTCACCACGATCCTCAACATCAACAGGGAACGGGATATTGTTTCGATCGATACGAACCTTTAGATCTTTACACCTGTATGGTACGCGCGTGGGAAAGCTTTAATTACAAACCTCAGTGGGCAGCTCTCCAACAACGGGGCATGAAAACTGATTTTAGTTGGAGCAAATCAGCGATCGAATATGAGTCGCTTTATCAGGCAGTTTTAAATTTTGACTAGACAGTTGAGAATCCTCACGCCAACCATCCAACAAACGACGATCTTGGGAGTTGGCGGGTGGCTCTATTGTGATTGGTTTGTTTATCAATCGGTTTGAATTTGGGTGTGCCATTTAACCTACTCTCCACAGATCTAGAACATTACCCTCTAGTTTTCCGCTCGGTTAAGCACAATCAACTGATTTTTTACAGTTGGGATTATTTTGAGTAAGGCAACTAACAAACAGTTCCTCTCGGCAATGAACTTTTGACAGGAATCAAGTACATCCTGAATATATTGTAACAATTAGATATATAGAAGGCAACCTTCCCCAAAAAACTATCATTCTTCCTGAGTCCTTCATTATTCTCTGCACATTGCTTCAGCAGCTTTATAAACAATGGGTTATCCAAATCTAGATAAATCGGAAATATCTTTGATACATCTCTGTTGGTCTCTTTGAGAACTTGAATATCATACTCTTCAACATCTATTCCCAGCATTTCATAGAACTCACTAACTTTTTGTCCACTAAAATAAGTTGTTAAGACAAAGAGCAGTAGGAAAAGTCGAATTTGCCATCGACTCAAAAAACCTTCCAGCCAGTGATGTTGAGACTTTAAAACAGCGCCCATAAAGTCTCCGTGACGATTTTCATCTTGGCACCAATTGTGAAAATACATAAATATAGGATGTTTCACATAATGAGGATTATCTTTAAAATGGTTAAACATTAAAGTGTATTTCCAGTAGCCGATTTTTTCGGACAGATATGTAGCGTAAAATAGGAACTTCGGCTTGATGAAGGTATAGTTCCTGTTCTTAGATAAACGTGGGAGATCTAAGGATAACCCGAAATCTGCCATAGCTCTGTTTAGAAATCCAGCATGCCTTGCTTCATCTCTACTCAGAAGATGAAAACACTTGGCTAGAATCGGATTCTTCTCCTTTAGCCGTGATGAAGCTTCTTTATAAAGTAGGAAACCAGAATATTCTGAAGTGCAAGACCTTTCAAGAAAAGCTAGAAAAAGTTCACGCTCTCTATCACTAAAACTATCAAGGGCATTGTCGAAACGTGAATCACGAACAAAATGTTGTTGATTGTAATCTTCAGAAAACTCTTGCAAGACAGCATCTATTGCTTTTGCCTCAATCTGACAATCAAGCGCTCCTAATTCCTCAAAATCAGTAGTCCAAAACCTTGGAGTTAGCAGCGTATCTCTAATTTCTGTTTTTTTTACAACCTGCTTAGCTGTTGGAGCTGATATCATAAGCTTACAGTTACTTGAAGTACTTACTAGATCATAACATCATGGTGATGGCATCCCAACCACCGTCAAGCTCGAAAAACTAAATTAGCGATCCAATTTGCACCAGTTCAACTGAGAACAACGTGCTTTTCGCGTCGGGGAACAAGGGCAGGCGAGAATCGCTAGCCACTAAAATTACAAGGATAATTCAATCTAGACACTTAACAGCTTAATTACGGATATTTTGCTTAACACCATAAACATCTTGAGGATTCACACCCATTTTATGTAGATATTCATGAACCATTTGCAATCGTTGTTCGGCAATAATCGCACGATGCTCGGAACGAGTTAATTTCTTCCCAATCGCCTCACTTATTTGAATTTGGGATTGTAACTTTTTCTCTAGTTCTTTAATCATCGTCCAAGCTTGTTCTGCCTGTAACTTCTGCTCTAAATCTTCAATCACACTCCATGCTTGCTTTGAGTCAATTTCTGACTGGTGTTGGAGTTTATCGGTTATATCATTAGATGGTATCTGCGTATTCAATTCTGGAATCTGAGGAACTGGATTTGCTACTACTGATTTGGATTCTACTCGATCGTTAGTAACTGAAGCCGATCGTTGTTCCTGCATAATTTGAGCCAACCACAGCACTTTACTCTCCCGTGGGAGTACCAAGTGACCTGCAATTGTTTTGATCGTAAAGGTACCAGCATTTAGGCTAATATTTTGAACTGGATACCAATTATCCTTAAAATTAACCAGAATATTCATATTAAACCTTTGTTTATCCTGGAATCTTTCTGTCGGCCACCATTTCTTCCATAAAATTGATGGATCGGTATACCAAATCCGGTATCCAGCAGGCGTAACATAATGCTTGTATTCGATAAATCCAGTGCGATTAGCAGTGCCAATTAACACAAAATCTCGATCGAGCAGCAACGGGTCAATTATTTCTAAGATGGAAGGATTATTTTTGATAATTACCGTACGTGGCTTACTTTGCAAATACATAAATGCAATTGTCTCGCCAGACCGGGACATTAATTGAGAGACAGTACCATTAACGTCTAAACGTAAGTTGGTGCTAGCGATGAGTTGACTACTACCTTGGACAAATTTTTCAATTAGCTTTCTGTCATCTATTTCAAAATTATTAGACATTTTCGATCGCTCGCTAAACATATTAGTAATGTGGAATTGATAGGGATAAATAACTGAAAATTGTTTGAAGTGAGATTAGACGAGCTACTAAATGGCAATAAATAAATTTAATAACAGCTATTTTTATTCGATCTCGATCGTTATTTTAAGCGATCGAGATCTTAGCTACTTATGTTGTGATTCAATCATACATTAGGTATCTATCTGTTCGTATCCGACAAAAGTCGGAGATTAGTAAATAATTAATTTCTAGCTGTAAAACTAAGTAGATGAGATTAAGATACAGTGTCATCAACAATTATTTGTATCGATCGTTACAGTTAGACCCGAACTATTTCAGGCAATTCTTCAGGTATTATGGCTAATGTCGATCGATTCGGCGGAATGAGTAGTTACGTTTAACTAGTTAAAAAACCCGATTTTCAACCATTCTGGCAACAGCGATCGCAAGTGCCACATCGCCAATGAGCCGACTGTGGCAGAGCACCAAATGCAGTCAATAAATACTTCCACCGACAGCCACGATCTTTAATATAGGTGTCAACCTGTCGATATAGAGATTGCTGTTGTATTTGCGCAGATTTCCAGTTAGGTACTTTGCCTGGAGCGAGCTGACGATAATCAAACGGCGTTTCCCATGCTAATTCGCCGATGCTATGTAGCAAAGATAAGGCGATCGCCGCTTGGGGAAATTTACGCTCGATTTCAGTGATATTACCACTCACTGGCAGTTGCTTTACTAAGGCTCCGCCTAGGTCGTAAGATCGATCGATACTTTCAGTAAAAAACTTGTGTCGCTGGCGATCTTCTGGATATAACCATCCCGTTGGCTCGCAGGTCAATAATAATGCCCGCGCAGGTTTCCCATCGCGTCCAGCTCGACCGATTTCTTGAATATACTCAGCCAATAATACGGGTGGTTGAAAATGCGCGATCCAACGCACATTTGCCTTATTAATTCCCATCCCAAACGCACAAGTACATACCACATATTGGAGCTTGCCATCTAACCAATCTTGCTCGATCCGCCGCCGGGATTGAGGACTCAAGCCAGCATGATAAGCCGCGGTTGCTGCGCCGCTAGCGATCGATCGATCGGCCAAATCTTCGCTAGTTTGGCGCGTCCTGACATATACTAGTCCCGATTGACGTGGGTGTTGCTGAATAAATTTAGCAAGTCGATCGTGTCTTCCGCGTGGAGTCCAGACCGACTTGACTGCTAAGTGGAGATTTTGACGGTGGGGATTGAGGATAAATTTGGCTGGACGATCGAGTTGCAATACTCGTTCGATCGTCTGTTGTGAGAGTGAGTCTGCTGTCGCTGTAAAGGCGGCGATTGCTATTTTGTTACCATTTAACTTAGTTTGAGTTAAGGTGGCGCGAATCGCTCCCAATCGGCGGTAAGCAGGACGAAAAGTTTCACCCCAATGTACCAGACAATGAGCTTCATCAATGATAATTCGATCGATCTGAAGTTCGGGATGGCATAGCCTCGACCACACTGGCGGTGTGAGCAGCGTTTCTGGCGAGATATACAGCAACCGTAATTGCTGATGTTCCAGCGCTTGTAATGTTGCTTTGCGGTTAGCTGCGGGAAGTTCGCTATGTAATAAACCAGCGGGTAATTTTTTTTGTGTTAATTCCTGGACTTGATTTTCCATCAAGGCGACTAGGGGCGATACGACCAGTGTGACCCCACTACTGAGTAAGGCGGGTAGTTGGAAGCACAGCGACTTACCGCCGCCAGTGGGCATGACAATTAATGCATCCCGCTGGGCGAGGATACACTGAATGATTTCACCTTGGGGCGATCGAAATTCATCGTACCCCCAAATCTGCTGTAGTTTTTGTTTAATCCGATCCATCTGCTGTAGGCATGTGCCAAAAGAATCAGCATCTCATCAACTTAAGATCGATCGAGATGCTGCTTCTAGTAGGGTACCCACACAGTGGTGTCAAGTTAGGAAAAAAGGCTGGGTTAAGGATATTTGCTCGACTCGGACATCGCTGTCGTGGACTGAGCTAATAGTCCGCAACGGCGGACTTTGCATCATGAGCGGAGACTTTAGTCTCCAGGCAACTCTTATCCCGAACTCATCTTAAATAGGTCTGTAATTTGTTAGGATCCAACTTTTGCTGTCGAGCGTTGTTTGCGCCGACCGATCGGTGCGGGTCGATCGCTGTTACTACGATCCTCACTAGCGTCAGTGGTAACTTTACGATGAGTTTTAGTCTTGCCATCTTCAGGCGTTTGCATCATTAAGATCAACAGCGGACGACTTTGTAATTCGCGCCGTACCAAACGTTGCAGCGCTAATTCTAACTCGATTTGCAATCCAGCCCAGTCGATATCGCGTTCTCCCGATTCAAATGTCCGTGCAAACCTGTCCCACCGATCGATCAAACAATTTTCGATGGTTTTCTGAATTAAGGCGGTAATTAATGTCTGTTCGACAGCGGTAATTACACCACGCAGATTTACTTGCGGTTTGGCCATCATCTTACCATCTAAGCCGATCGCTAGAGCTACTGTGACGACCCCATCACCAGCTAACTGGGTGCGTTCTTCCATCACCTTGGTTTGATCGTGAACGATCCCAGCATTATCGACTAGTTGAATGCCCGAAGGTACTTTACCATTTTTACACAGACTGGTTTCTGTCAGTTCGACGATATCACCATTGTCGATAATTACCATATTCTCAGCCAGAATCCCGGTGCTCTGAGCGGTTTGGGAATGTTTAATTAACATCCGGTGTTCGCCGTGAACGGGGATAAAGAATTTGGGACGAGTCAGACTCAGCATCAATTTCTGATCTTCTTGGCAACCATGTCCGGAAACGTGAATCCCTTTATCCCGCCCGTAAATAACGTTCGCACCCTGCATCATCAATTTATCGATCGTATTGACGACCGCGATCGTGTTGCCAGGAATGGGGTTAGCTGAGAAGATAATCGTATCGCCCTTTTGGATCCGCACTTGGCGATGTTGTCCGTTGGCAATCCGCGTCATGGCGGCGAGGGTTTCACCCTGGGAGCCTGTGGTAAGGATTAATACTTGGTCTTTAGGGAGATGATTTGCCGATTGGAGCGGCTCGAAGACATCGTCGGGACAATTGATATAACCGAGGTTCCGCGCATGGGCGATCACATTTAGCATCGATCGACCGACTACGCAGACTTTGCGATTGTACTTCATTGCTAACTCGATCGTCATATTAATCCGATGCACGGATGACGAGAACGTAGTCACCATTACCCGTCCTGTCGCCTGCGAGATAAATCGGTCTAAGTTAGGGAAGACGGAACGTTCGGACGGCGTAAAGCCTGGTATTTCAGAATTGGTAGAGTCACTGATCAAACAGATCACACCTTTTTCCCCATGCTCGGCGAGTTTGGCATAGTCATACGCCTCACCATCTACAGGTGTATGGTCGAATTTAAAGTCTCCAGTATGGATAACTACGCCGACGGGAGTGTGTAAAGCAATCGTGAAACTATCGGCGATCGAGTGGGTATTCCGAATGAATTCGACAAAGAAGGATTCACCAATCCGGACGATATCGCGGGGCCGGACTGTCTTAATTTTCGTGCGATCGGCTACACCAGCTTCTTCTAATTTACCCTGTAATAATGCCATCGCCAAGCGGGGACCATAAATTACTGGAATGTCGAATTGCTTGAGGTGATAAGGAATCCCACCGATATGATCTTCATGTCCGTGGGTGACGATCATCCCTTTGATCTTATGCTGATTCTCGCGCAGATAAGTCATGTCTGGCAAGACGATATTGATACCGTGCATCCCATCGGTAGGGAATGCTAATCCAGCATCTAGCAGTAATATTTCGTCGTTAATTTCAAAGACGCAAGTATTTTTACCAATCTCATGCAAACCCCCCAGCGGGATGATTTTGAGCGTAGGTTCGTTGCTATTTTTGTTGACGACTGGTAATTTATTTGACTTGAGAATTGGGGTCATTTAGATAACTTTAAGATAAATTTTAAACAAAACTGAACGATCGATTGCTGTAGCAGTCATTCGCGCTCCCCATAAATTACTAAGGGTTTAGCGCGAGCGAGACAGACGGCAAACCATTCGATTAAGCACTAACAGCGGTTTAATTTAAGGTTTAATCTAAATTAGCTGTTTAACTAGTGTTAAGACCGAAAAATTTTACCTATGCAATGATGATAGAAACCTTAATTTAACGCATTCCTTAGAGCG
>JBJOOY010000399.1:0-3482 GCA_046051065.1 Cyanobacteriota bacterium | reverse complement strand
TGGCGAACAGCCTGTCAAGTACCTTGCTGAACCCTTTGCAATGTCTTTACCTGCCATTTCGCAACACTTGCAAATCCTATCCGCAGCGGGATTAGTGATCCAGTACCGCCGGGGACGACAGCGCATCTACCGACTCAATCCAGCATCCCTCCAGCCAGTATCGGATTGGGTAAGCCAGTACGATCGGTTTTGGACGGCAAAGCTGGATGCTTTAGGGGAGTATCTGGAGGAACAGCCATGAGCCAGGAGATCGTGCTGGAAACATTCTATCCCCATCCACCGGAGCGCGTCTGGCAGGCACTGACAGATCGCCGTGCGTTGAGTGTCTGGATGATGGGCAATGATTTTGAAGCTTCCTTGGGACATCAGTTTCGGTTTCAAAGTTGTCCGCTACCAGGGTTAAAAGTCACAATTTACTGCCAAGTGCTAGAACTGGAAGCACCAAAACGCCTAGTTTATAGCTGGAAAGAGCATCCCTCAGATTCAGCATCACGAGTAATTTGGACATTAGTTCCAGCAGCAGGCGGCACCCAAGTCCGACTTCAGCATAGAGCTTCAAGTTCTGTGTCGATTCCTGTATTTGGGCAGCCAATCCCCAATAGATCGATGGGTTGGGAGATTGACTCTCAACTCACATCTATGACAGCACTCATACATCCCTTCCAGACAAGCTCTTCTACCTCAAAAGACGGCTTACATCGATATTCAAAATTTCTAAACTACCAAACCAACTGGCATTACTGGTTGCAACAAAAATTACCTGAAGTATTAGCAGCATCTAGTCTGTAAAGGAGGCAAATTATGAAAATTTTAGTCATCGGTGGGACAGGGTTCATAGGTCGCTTTGTAATTGAGCAACTACTAGCAAAAGGGCATGAACTTAGCGTGTTCGATCGAGGGTTAACACCAGCGAATTTGCCCTTAGAAGTCAATCGTATTCGAGGAGATCGCCAGCATCTAACCGACTATCGGAAAACCTTCGTACAACTCGCGCCCGATGTTGTATTAGACACGATCGCATTCACTGAGGCTGATGCACAAAGCACAATGGCTGTATTTAGAGGAATCGCGCGGCGAGTCGTCGTGATTAGTAGTCAAGATGTTTACCGCGCCCGCGATATTTTCTGGAAACGGGAAACAGGTATCATTGATGCTGTGCCATTAACTGAAGACGCACCCCTAAGATCGCAACTCTATCCATATCGAGATAGTGGCATCCCCTCAAAACTTTCTCCAGACTACGACAAGATTCTCGTCGAACGCGTGGTCATGAGCGACCAAAGTTTACCAGGTACCATTGTTCGCTTGCCAATGGTCTATGGTGTGGGAGACCACCAACATCGCGTCTACCCTTACATCAAGCGAATGGACGATCGACGTTCTGCAATTGTGCTGGAAGAGAGTTATGCGAATTGGCGAGGATGCTATGGCTATGTCGAGAATGTTGCAGCAGCGATCGTCTTGACAATAGTTGATGAACGTGCGACATCTCGCATCTACAACGTTTCAGAATCATTTAGTGTATCTCAAGCAGAATTAATTAGAACAATCGGAGAGATTGTGGGTTGGAGCGGTGAGGTTGTGATTGTGCCAAAATCTGAACTACCAGAGGGCTATGGAATTCCTTTTCATACTGAGCAGGATTGGGTGACTGACTCTACTCGGATTCGTAAAGAACTAGATTACAGCGAACCGATTAATCGGGGCGAAGCATTGCGGCGAACGATTACCTGGGAGCGAGCAAATCCTCCAGAGGTATTCTCAGGGATAGGACTTTTAGACTACGAACTGGAAGATGTTGTACTAGCTTCAAAATCAAGCAGGCTAACAGTTCGATCGTAGCGGACGAGCAAAGTTTCTTCGTTTATGCTTTCAGTCTTTGCCTCGCCGCTAAATCGCATCGTTGAGATGCTTTCTTGTTTTAATCACATTTGTATTACACGGAAGACGATTATGAGTTCACATCAACAGTTTTTGCAAAATTTATACGATGCCTTCAACAATCGCGAGCTGGAAACGATCGTCGTGGCGATGCACCCAGATGTAAAATGGGCGAACGGGGTAGACGGCGGCTTCGTCTATGGACGCGACGCGGTGCGCGAATACTGGATTAATCAATATCAGGTGATTCAAGTCCAGCTTGAGATCTTAAAGTTTGAGACGGATGAAAATAATCGCAACGTAGTTACCGTTCATCAAATCGTCAAAGATTTACAAGGCAATTTGCTTGCGGATATGACAGTTAAGCAAATCTTTACCATTGAGAATGATGCGATCGTTATTTATGAAATTGGCGAAACTGAAACAATCCAAGAGATGATTCAACAGACGAAAGCTGCCAACGATCGATGATGCTTCGGTTATCGGTTTCAGCAATTGCTTTTTATCAAACATAGGCTTTTGAAAGTCCTTGCAGCACAACAATTCCGCTGCAAGGACTTTCATTCCGCTTCGCTTCATGAAAGCCTCTGAAGTCCGGCATTAGCCGTCTCTAGCTCTCCTTGGCGAAGCATGTCCTCTGGACGATCGCTTATAGAAACCATTCTGAGGCTCGATCTCCCAAATCCAGTAAAATGCTAACAGCTTTTCCTAGTCTGGGTTTTTCGGTAGTTGTGGCGATAAATTTTTGGACTTGCTCGACACTACCCATTGCGGCAAGATAACTACCAACTGTATCTAAATGAGTGAGATAATCTACTTCTGATAGAGGAAAAGAAGCCTGTTCTTGGTATTTCCACATCACTTGTAAGTAAATCTTCCCTGGCGTTTTCCGCATCTGGACATCGTAGGAATATCCCCACTTATTCACGATCGTTGCTCGTAGTTCTTGTCCGGTCATGGTTTAAGCGATAGGGAACAGTGAATAGTTGACAGTTGACAGTTGACAATTGGTAGTTAATTCATAATTCATAATTTAAGCGTACCTGTATTTCCATCTAATATAGCTGTTGCTCCGACTGGAAGGGCGGCATTGCAGCCATCATGTCCAAAGGGGAGATTGGCAACGATCGGGATGTTAAGATCGGTGAGTCGATCGCGCAAGACTTCCTCCACTGTAAAGTTAGTAAAGCCCGCTGGCGGATCGCATTGACTAAACCGACCGATCGCAATTCCGGCTATGTTTGCTAATTTACCAGTCAGTCGCCAGTGGGTGAGTAATCGATCGATCCGATAAGGGGCTTCGGTAACATCTTCGATCGCCAAAATTGCCCCAGCTAACTTTGGTTCGAGCGGAGTATCCAGTAGATGAGTAGCAACAGTCAAATTGCATGGTAACAATTTTCCAGTGGCTGTACCACCAACCCAGCAATCACCAGTGAGTGGGGGCAGAAATTTGCCAGTCACTAAATCGAATAATCGATCGCGCGACCAATCCGGTTCATCAGCCAGACTGGTAAGTAATGGCCCATGTACCCCGCCAACGATGCCATGTCGATCGAGACTCCATAACAAAGCGGTGATATCCGAAAAGCCAATTAACC
>JBJOOY010000398.1:0-2907 GCA_046051065.1 Cyanobacteriota bacterium | reverse complement strand
AATATTCACTGCGATTTAGTCTATGCAGGTGCCCTCAGTCACCAAGAAAATATCGCTTTGGTTAAATTGACGGGATTACCCACGAAAAAGATTACTAGTGCCAATCTCAAAGAAAAAGATTTAGCTAATTATCAGGGGTGTGTGCTGATCGATAATCAGGGCACCACTTGTCAATTATTAGAACAGGTTAGACAAGCTGGGATCCCGATTACGGTCATTATCGATCACCACAGTCTCCAAGAAGATCTCAACGCCGAATTTGTTGATATTCGCCCGACTACTCGCGCTACAGCGACAATTCTTACCCAATATCTCCAAGCGGGATTACTCAAGCTCGATAGTAGTATCAGCGAACATGTCAAATGTGCTACAGCATTGATGCATGGTTTGCGATCGGATACCAATCGGTTGATGCAAGCACAGGAAGAAGATTTTTTGGCGGCGGGTTATCTCAGCCGCTTTTATGATGCTCAATTGCTAAATGCGATCTTACAGGTATATCGATCGAAGCGGGTGATGGAAGTGATTCAGCGATCCCTTACCAATCGCGTCATTCAAAATAATTTCTCGATCGGTGGAGTAGGCTATTTACGGTATGAAGACAGAGATGCGATTCCCCAAGCTGCGGATTTTTTAGTTACTGAAGAAAATGTCCACACTGCGGTCGTATACGGTATCGTTCGTGATGAAGATGATGAAGTCGAATTAGTAATTGGTTCGCTCCGCACGTCTAAATTAACCCTCGATCCTGATGAGTTTATCAAAGAGGCGTTTGGGAAAAATAGTGAGGGACGTTTCTTTGGTGGTGGTAGATTTATGGCTGGTGGGTTTGAAATTCCGATCGGCTTTTTAGGTGGATTTAATGAGAATCAAGATTTTTCTAAGATGAAGTGGGACGTGTTTGACAATCAGATCAAACAAAAGTTACTCAGACTAGTCAATCCTACTGATGGTTATTAAACTGGTATTACTCGTGCCAAATAGATTTTCTAGTTGAGATAGGGAATAGGGAATAGCGGCTCGCGCTCCTCGGGGAACCCGAGGGTTTAGCGAGACAAGACAGGGAATAGGCGGGAGATAGATCGATCTAGCACTAACAATCAGTCGATCGAAATCAGTTTAAATTAAACGCGATGACTTTCTCCGCGCCAAAATTTTAGTGGATCTAGGACGGGTTGATATGGTGGCCAATAATATAACTCAATATCGCTTTGGATTGAAGATCGATTGGGTAATCCCAATCCCAAACACAAATGACTGAGAATTTTAGCATACTCAGAATTGTGACCGGAAACACCTAAATGTGCATGAGCATATTCATGGGCGACCAGTGCTAACCAGTCAGTCGGTTCGACTCGACCCACATCTACTAAAATTGTGGTGGGTAAAATTTCAATATTGCAGAAACCATCTAACCGCACAGAAGTAGCAAAAGGCACTGCGAAGATCTGAATCGATCGGCGATCGATCTCATTAAAGCATTCATGACACGCCTGGAGATACAATCGCAGTTGTAAGTTTACGCTCCCAATTGATTTGCCAATCCACGTACAAATCGACACTCGATCGCGTAAATTAGCCATAACATCAACCATGTGGAGATCTGGCAAAACTGCTGATATCTGGTCGAGATATTTAACTCCATCCCAATATGCTTGAGCCTGTTCCACGTTAATTTTATCTATCTACCGATCGAACTATCTCACCAATCTACCAGCCGAAGGGGGAATTTAATAACTCCATTTCTAGTTTTGTAGTTGAACTATCTAATGTTGGTGTAGCTAAATCTTCTGTACCAACGCGAGTTTCAGTACAGAATGTCGCGGTACTAAATCCACCCATCCGCTTCACCGTACTGCTGCGAACCCGTACATTAGGGCTGGGAAACCAAAACCGCTCGATCGAACTCATGATGTCATAGTCAGTCGTCAGGACTAATCCATCATCCTCGTCTATTTGGTATTGTCCGTTCACTGCGACAATTTCAGCATAGCCGCGATCGCGTAACAATTGGCCGCGACTGCGATCTTCAGCATCGGGGACTAGGGCAAATACCGTTTTTCCTTCGTGATTTTCCCCTTCTTGGTCCCAACCCATCGAAGCGGCCCAAGTCACATAACAACCACCTACTGCTAAACTGGGATCGACTTGGTGTAGTTTGCACAGGGCAATTACTTGCGGATCTTTTGCATCGAGTGCTTTAACTTCAATTTCTGATTCACCCATCTCAGATCTTCTAAATGCGAGGTGATGAGTGGTACGTTTCGATCTCCATCTACCAGCACTATGCTGGAAAAATTCCATGACATCCATCATATTTATCAATTAACAGTTAACAGTTGACAGTTTCAATTTTTACTGTGCAATCTTAATTTTAGCAACTTCGCTTCATCAGAGCAGCTAAACGATTAGCTAACGGCGGGGCGGCGATCGCCCAGTGTTTACACACATTAAGCAGGATAAACACTTTGTCAAAATTACGTTACATTAGTTAATGATAGTAACTGACAACTTAACTAAAATCACCAGCAAAAATAATGGAACTACCAGTTGAATTGACTATAGAGCAAGAATTTAGCTTAAAGATTCAGGCAGAACAAGTCAAGGAAATGAACCACGAACAAACACAAGCATGTTTGCTTGCGGTCTTGCGCCAGTTGGCGATTAAAGAAAATGTTGTCAAGCATCTAATGATGAAACAGCTCTGAGGTAACAGTTCGCGCTCTGCTGGTTGCCCGAGAGTTGAGCTATACAAGACAGTAGCTCGGGAATTTCATTTTCAAATTACGCGATTGGAACAGTCGATAAATCTCAAGCAGACTGTATCATTTGTAACGAAATATTGCTTTGTTTCTCATAACTAGTGTCAGGGGATCGACGATCGAATTAAGATAGGAGGCGAATTGT
>JBJOOY010000397.1:0-4198 GCA_046051065.1 Cyanobacteriota bacterium | reverse complement strand
GAGAGTGAGCTGTCTAGGTTGTCCATCGACAATTGCCAGTAGTATTGCCCCAAAATTGCTCTGGAGCGCAGTTTGACGATACAGTTGTTCGAGCACATTACTCGGTTGGCTATCGCGTTTGATCTCAATTACGACGCGCATACCTTCTCGATCGCTTTCATCGCGCAAGTCGGCGATCCCTTCAATTCTACCATTATTGACTAGTTCGGCGACTTTCTCAATCCAGGCGGCTTTATTGACCTGAAAGGGCAATTCGGTGATAATCAACGCATCTCGCCGTTTTTTCGATTTGATCGCTTTGGCTTGCCCGTTGGGTGTTTCGAGATGGGAAACCCCGCGCACAGTAATAATTCCTTTCCCCGTGCGATAAGCATCATGAATGCCTTCTATGCCCATAATTTCTCCACCAGTGGGAAAATCAGGGCCAGGCACTAATTGCCACAATTTGGCATCAGGGAGATCGGGTTTATCGATTAAGGCGATCGCGCCATCCAATACTTCACCGAGATTATGGGGTGGGATATTCGTCGCCATTCCAACCGCAATCCCACTACAGCCATTAATTAGCAACAGAGGAACTTGTGCGGGTAAGACTGTCGGTTCCTGTTGTGAATTATCGAAGTTACCAATAAAGTCTACTGTCGCAGTACTAATTTCACTTAATAATGCTTCATGACTGATTGGCGATAATCTCGTCTCGGTGTACCGCATCGCCGCAGGCGGATCGTTATCTACTGAGCCAAAATTGCCGTGTCCACCTAAAAGTGGATAACGGGTCGAAAAGTCCTGAACCAGTCTGACCAAGGCATCATAGACCGATTGATCGCCGTGGGGATGATATTTGCCCAACACATCCCCCACTACGCGAGCGCATTTCCGAAACGGCCTGTCAGGGGTCAAGCCCAACTCGTGCATAGCATAGATAATCCGCCGATGCACTGGTTTCAAGCCATCGCGTACATCCGGTAACGCTCGCCCCACGATCACACTCATGGCGTATTCTAGGTACGATCGTTGCATTTCCGAGTGCAGCGCAATCGGAATAATTTTATCTGTACTTAGCAGATCTAACTGTTTTACCATGAGTTCAAAATGTCTATCGCCATCGCTAAGTTAATCTCAGTCTGTCACAAACTGCTCGCGATCGAAATAGACCGCAAAATAATAATACACAATTACTAAGCAAGGAGATAGTAGGGGGAAGGGGATAGGGGATAGAGTTGACGCGCTTTGAGCATTCTTCTCCCTGAGTGATTCTTATCCCTAATCCCTAATCCCTACCCCTTACTCGGTGCCTTAGTTATAAAATCTCTAACTCTCGGAGTCTGAATTAATTTGCGGGTGTCGTTGAGCAGTTTTACACCCCATAAATTATCCTGAAGATATTTAATATTAGCGTAACGACTATCGAGGGAGATGGCTTTTTCAGCAGTCGTATAAGCCTCATTTTGCTTACCTTGAGAGAATAGAGCCGAAGCTGTTGCTAGCAATGGTTCAGCAGCTTTGGGGTCGATCTCGATCGCGCGTTTCCAATTTTGCATCGCGCCATTAAGATCGCCTGCTTCATAGCTAACTAACCCAATATTGTTAATTGCTGGCCAAAACTTAGGGTCTTTTTTTACCGCTGCTTGATATTGGGCGATCGCCGCTGCATACTGATTAGATTTATAATAAGCATTACCCAGATCGAACAGCGCACTGTTACTGTCTGGCTTAATTTTTAGCCCTGCTTGTAAAGTCTCGATCGCTTTAGGATTATCCCCTTTCTGGAAATACGCCGAACCCAGCATAAATAATACGTCTGCTTCCTGAGGTTTAATCGCTCTAGCCTGTTGGAGTGCATCAATGCCTTTTTGATACTTTTGCGTTTGCACGTATAAAGTACCTAACAGGTACCAAGCTTCGTGATTTTTAGGTGCCAATTGGGTGGCCAAGGCAACACGCGGAATGGCTGGTTCGTACTGTTGGAATTGGATTAAGCCAGCAGCTTGCCGCAATAATGTCTTGCTCGTATCTTCCAGGACTTGTGGATCTCGATCGAGTGTATACGGCAATAGAGCCTGACTGTAAGTTGGTGCTGGCAAGCTCGCGATACCCAAGCAGGCAGCGAACAGTAGTAGGTAGATCCGTTTGGGCACAATAAATTATGACTGAGTAGATAATCGGTGATGGACAAATCTGATATCATCACGATCTCAATTTAGCTTGAAAATCGAGTTGTTGACGATTCCATCATAAGAGAGATTTTACCGTCACTAGTCCGAGATTGGCTAATGAGTGGAGTTTATTTTCTGTCTGAGCTGCCTTCTTCCCTTCAGATTCCACAAGTGTGGTGATGTATCCTCTATAGTTTATGAGATTTAGCTGCCAGTTTTATTCCTAACTGCGGGGAAGAGCGGGAGTTTACCACATCCGATCGATGTGACTTTTGGCACTGGTAATCCCCTGTGACGAAGAGTTAGAATGTATGTGAACAAAAGTAACGAGTTTTGGATCCACTCAATAATAATTTTCTTGTTGTCTGTGGTGAGTTGAACGAATTACCGATAACACTTAAATAAGTAGTTGTAAAGTTGCAATCTACGTCAGGTTTACCGTTCGAGAGTTTAAATCTAGGATTCAGTGGCTTTGTGTATCTATGGAAATGTCTCTAATTAAAAAAAAAGCTAAATATCCGCTGCCTCTAATTGCCGGAGTTGCCGCGACAACTCTTGGGATTGTGGCGATCGGTACGGTAGCATTCGATCGATTAAAACCAAATACTAAAATCGATCTCGATCGCTATACTGTCCCCGCTCAAGCCGTAGATCTGACCGATCGCATTACGGCTAGCGGTACGATTATTCCCTTCCAAACAGCCAATCTCAGCCCCAAAACTGCTGGTAAAGTCTTTAAACTCTTTGTCGAACAAGGAGATCGAGTCAAGCAGGGGCAAAAAATCGCTCAAATGGAAAATACTGAAGAAAAAGCTGGCTTAGCCGAAGCTCAAGCCAATCTTCAGCAGGCGCAAGCCAACCTCAACAAAGCTAAAAATGGTAGCCGAGTAGAAGAAATCGCTCAAAATCAAGCTAAACTAGCGCAAGCGCAAGCTAACCTTAATAAAGCTAAAAACGGCAATCGCCCCGAAGAAACCGCCCAAGTGCGGGCAAAATTAGCCCAAGCCCGCGCGAATTTGAACTTAACCAGATCGATCGCGCCGCAACAAATCGAGCAGGCGATCGCTCAAGTATCCGCTGCTACAGCCAAACTCAACCTCACCAAAGCGCAAAGCGATCGCTATCAATCGCTCCAAGCCTCAGGTGCACTCGCGCAAGAGAAATTAGATCAGGCTAACTCTGATTATCAAACAGCTCAAGCCAATCTCCTCGAAGCCCAGCAAAATCTTCAGCAAGTTCGCAACAACGCTCAAGCTGAGATTGCCCAACGTCAAGCCGCAGTTACCGAGAGCCAACAAGCACTCCGCCAATCCGAACTCGGTAGCCGCAGCGAAGATGTTGCTAGTTTAGTCGCTCAAGTCGCCCAAGCGCGATCGGCTTTGCAACAATCCAAAAATGGCAGCCGTCCTGAAGAAATCGCTCAATTAACCGCAGCGTTAGCAGTAGCTCAATCGCAGGTGCAATTAGCCCAATCCAAACTTCAAGATTCGCTCGTAGTTGCCCCTTTTACAGGCTTGATTACCCAAAAATATGCCAATGACGGCTCATTTGTCGCCCCGACGACCACCGCAGCGGCTACAAATTCGAGTGGTGGTGGTGGCGCATCTGCAACCTCAACTTCGATCGTTGCTTTAGCCAAAGATATGGAAGTTAAGGCTAAAGTACCAGAAGTAGATATCGGCAAAATCCACTCTGGGCAAAAGGTTGAAGTTACTGCTGATGCATATAGTAATAAACCGTTTCAAGGCGTAGTTCGCTTAGTCGCACCAGAAGCTGTCGTCGAGCAAAATGTCACCTCATTTGAAGTCAGAGTGAGCCTGAATACGGGTCAAGAAACTTTGAAATCAGGGATGAATGTTAATACTATCTTCACTGGTAATCGCACGACTAATGCCCTCACTGTCCCAACTGTAGCTGTTAGTTCCAAACGCGGTCAAACTGGTGTTTATGTACCCGATAAAGAGAACGAACCCATATTTCAGGTCATTAAAGTTGGTAGTACTGTCAAGGATAAAATTCAGGTCCTCGAAGGTCTAAAATCT
>JBJOOY010000396.1:0-5931 GCA_046051065.1 Cyanobacteriota bacterium | reverse complement strand
AAATTGGCTTGGGTAAGACTGTAACTGATGGTGGTGTAGGTGGTACTATCGGTGCGGGGACGACTGGAACTTGGATCGTCGGTGTCGGGGATACTGCAACTGGAGGATCACTAACAGTCGGTGATGGAGTAGATGTAACAATCGGTGTAGGTGTAGATGTAACTGTTGGCTCGTCGCTGTTCTGCCAACAAGCAGTTAATAACCCGATCAATAGACATAGGCTGAGGTAAATTTGTTTTCTCATTACTGCTACCCAGCTTGTTGAACCTCAAAATACTCTAGAATCTAATTCTAACTCTAGTTAGCAGTTGATAGCCACTAGCAAATAATAGCAGAGAATCGCGTAGTGTAGATCCTCAAAATACCCAAATATTAACGATACAATTGAGATCTAAGTTCCCTATTCCTACTTATTCACTATTGCGATCGATTACAATAGGGAGTTGCTCGTTGCCAATTCTAAATACATGACCGATCGCAATTCGACTACGTTCCTTGCCGAACAGAGCGATAGTTCCCATCATCGTTCGAATTTTTATGCCTCAGGCACGAGAGATTTATTACCGTTAGATGTGGCCCAAAAACAGTGGCTAACACGCGGGCTAGAGAACGTACTACATCGCTGGGGTTATCATCGGATTATTACTTCCACGCTAGAACGCCTAGAAACCTTGATGGCAGGCGGTGCAGTCGATCGATCGACAGTAATTGAAATTCCCGATACAGACGGCGGCAGGGTAGGATTGCGACCTGAATTAACGGCTTCGATCGCCAGGGCTGCGGTGACACGGATGGGCGATATGTATCCCCAAAGATTATACTACAATGCCAATATTTTTCGCCGAGCGGATCTTGATCGACACGGCCGCCAACAGGAATTTTATCAAACTGGGATCGAGTTATTAGGTGCGAGTGGGACATTAGCCGATGCTGAAGCGATCTCGATTCTCGCCGAATGCTTACAATCTTTAGCTGTGCCTAATTGGCAGATCGTTTTGGGTGAAGCAGGCTTGAGTCAGGCTTTACTCGCACAATTTCCGATCGAATTTCAGACTCAAATTCGCTGGTGTATAGCACATCTCGATCGAGTGAAGTTAGAACAGCTACCACTCACGTCCAGCGATCGACAATTAGCCCTCTCTCTGCTAGACTTACGGGGAAATCCCGATCTAGTCTTGGCAAAATTAGCCACACTCGAATTAGATGCCCAGAGCAAAACCACCATCGCCAATCTTCAAGCGGTGGTTGAATTATTAACCGCAAGTAGTTCGCAACCACTCCCATTAGTACTCGATTTAAGCCTGCTCCAAACCTTCGATTACTATACAGGCATCGTATTTGAAGCTATTTGTATCGCCGATGATAACGCCCATGTGCTCGGACAGGGCGGTCGCTACGATCGATTATTAGGCTTGTATCATCCCCATGGGCAAAATTGCCCAGGCATCGGTTTCTCTCTCAATATTGAAACGATCCAACAAGTCTTGCAAACGCACCCCGCTATGCCCCATTACACCCCCAAACCTGACTGGTTAGTGGTTGCCACTACGTCTGCCGCAGCCGCCGTCGCCCTAGTCTATGGTCAGAAATTAAGATCGACCCCAGCACTAGCAAGAGTTGAAATCTATCTTCAGGATGGAGAGCCATCCCAAATTAAGCAAGTTGCGATCGAGCGCGGGATTGCCAAAATTGCTTGGGTCGGCGAACGGGACGTTACAGTGGAAGAATTACGACAGAAATAGCGTCAAAGTTACCCAATAACTAACAGGTTTAGATTGCCCGCATTTTCTCGATCGTATGGTTATAGTCCCAATCCTTGTCTTGCTGCTGGAATAGATCTGCGGCGGTGCTGAGATCTTTTTTCGCACCTTGCTTATCGCTCAAATGGGCGCGCACTAAACCGCGATTGTAGTAAGCCTTAGCATAGTTGGCATTGATGCGCAGCGAGAGATTGTAATCAGACAATGCCCCTTGAAGATCGCTGAGTCGATACCGGACATTAGCCCGATTATAGTAACTGGTTGTATTAGTATTATCTAGTTCGATCGCGCGGTTGTAGTCAGTCAGCGCACCTTGAAGATCGCCCCACAAATAGCGCAGTAACCCGCGATTGACATAGGCTTTGGCATGATTAGGATTTAGGTCGATCGTGGAATTATAATCGGCAAATGCTCCCTCACGATCGCCACGGCGATCGCGTAAAAGACCCCTGTTGTAATAAGCATGGGCATCTTGAGGATGATCGATCGTATCTTGTGCGGAATTGCTCGGGGTAGTTAAGTGACGATCTTGGCTGTTATACATATCTTCACCTTTATTTGAGTTGTAGTACAGTATGGCTCGATTTCATAATTGCATTCTTGCCTTATCCAAGATCCTAATCGATCGGCTGGGATAATTATCAAAATTGTGATTTAGATCGTGATTATTTGCGATCGGAGACAGATAATCGAGCGATAGTTTTTAGAGCAGCTCATGCCTAAATGTTATCATGAGCGTCTTTTGGCCTGCTGTATGCTAATTGTCAAATTTGTGAAGATACACGATCGAAATCTGCTGTCTAACTTTTATCTAGACTGTTAGTTCACAAGCAAAAATCGCCAAGCACGTATAATTTTAGCGATCGATCGTTGATATTTACGATAGCAGTATAATTTTACCAATTTTGCTCATTTATTTTCCCGCACCTAACTACCGCCAACAGTGTTAATCTTATGGCTGTTGCCAATTAACATTAAGGACGATCGATGGTTGCTTCATCTGGCTCTGTTACCGATTTAGAAATTTCAGCGGCTCTAGATGTTAGTGCCGATCTAAACTTCGATCTACCCGATCCTGAAGATGAGACGGTAGGCGACTTTGACTTTCAGCAACGCATCGATGATGCGTGGGTAGTTTGTGACAGGTTCGACCTGCAAACCGAAATTTGGCGCGGTAGAATCTTACGCGCAGTCCGTGATAAAGAGAAAAAAGGCGGCGATGGACGCGGACAAGGTTTTCTGAACTGGCTTAAAGATCGCGAACTCAGCAAAAGTCAAGCCTACGCCTGGATCGAGCTAGCCAATAGTGCAGATACCCTCTTAGAAAATGGCGAACTCTCACCAGCTGCACTCAATAAGTTTAGTAAACGCGCCTTCGTCGAAACTGCCAAATCTGCGCCTGAAGTTCAACAATTAGTTACCGATGCCGCCGAACGGGGCGATCGCATTACCCGTCGCGAAGTCAAGCAACTCTCCGATGAATGGTTAGCGATGAGTTCGGATTTGATTCCCGATGAAGTCAAAGAACAAGCCGCATCAGGAGCCACCCCACCGCGCTTTATCGCCCCGTTAGTCAAAGAACTGGAGAAACTACCCGAATCCCATCAACTCGCGATTAAAGCCGAAATAGCCACCAATCCTGACGTGGATAATGTCAAGTTAGTAACGAGTAATGCCCGGAGTTTATCAAAATACCTCGATGCAGGCGCACAAGTCCAAGTTTTAAATGATTCTAAAGTCGATCTGCCGATGGCACTCGAAGAAGCAATGCGTGTCGGCTGTCTACCTGTAGCCGCAGATGTCCTTAAACAAGCAGCGCAACTAGAACAGACGATGACCAAGTTCTATCTCACCTGGAAACGATTGGGTAATCTTGTCGATCGATTATATGTCGATACTGGCGCTAGTACCCCTAACTTGCGATCGCTCATCGCCTGTATCGAACGCCTCTCCAGCGAAATTGTCGAAGTTCCCCTCGATGACTCTGGCGAAAATTCCATCCGCCTGCGCGTAATGACTGGGGAATAGGGAGTCGGTAATCTCACCAACCCTCAAAACCCGCTGACAAGGTAACATAATAAATATTATGCGATCGAGTGGAGTAACTACATGGTTCAGTCCCAATATTACGGCGGTGATAGCTATTATCGGGAATCGCCACCAGACTTACCTTCCCTGCTATTGAAAGAGCGGATTGTATATATGGGGGGACCCTTAGTATCATCCGATGACTACAAACGGCAGATGGGCTACGATCCTACTAAATTACTGATCGCCCAACTGCTCTACCTGCAATTCGACTCTCCCGAAAAACCGATTTACTTCTATATCAACTCCACCGGGACATCTTGGTATACAGGCGATTCGATCGGGTTTGAAACCGAAGCTTTTGCCATTTGCGATACGCTTGGCTATATTAAGCCACCCGTACACACTATTTGTATCGGGCAAGCCATGGGTACAGCAGCGATGATTTTAGCCGCTGGAACCAAAGGTAAGCGAGCTAGTCTTCCCCATGCCACGATCGTCCTCAATCAGCCTCGTAGTGGTGCCCAAGGACAGGCTAGCGATATCCAAATTCGCGCTAAGGAAGTCTTAGATAACAAAACCGCCATCCTCGATATCTTTGCTCAGAGTACCGGGCAGCCAGCCGAGAAAATTGCCAAAGATACCGATCGCATGTTGTACATGACTCCCGAAGAAGCCAAAGAATACGGCTTAATCGATATCGTTCTCAACAGCGCCAAAGATCTCCCCGTACCGATTCCTGCATTGGTTTAGGGCATAGGGGATAGGGAATTAAGTAATAGGTAATAGGTAATAGGTAATACAAACGAAGAGTTACCCTAGTTAATAACTGTTCGCCTTTAATTCTTGAAACTTAAACCCTATTCACTCTCAACTGTCAACTGTCCACTATTCACTACCTTCCATGTCTATCGATCG
Source organism: Cyanobacteriota bacterium (assembly GCA_046051065.1). GTDB lineage: Bacteria > Cyanobacteriota > Cyanobacteriia > Cyanobacteriales > Chamaesiphonaceae > Chamaesiphon. Next base: position 1,225 of record JBJOOY010000396.1, on the reverse strand, counting down.
AATCCTCAACGTACCCTATAACCTCCCAGGGACTCCTAGTTGGCAGTGGATTAATCTGTATACGCGGATGAGTCAGGAGCGGATTATCTTCCTCGATCGACCGATTACCGATGGATTGGCAAATAATATGATTGCCTCATTGTTGTATCTGGAGTCAGTCGATAATGCCAAACCGATTTATCTGTATATCAACTCCCTCGGCGATCCTGTCATGGCAGGGATGGGCTCAGCAGATATCGGCATGATGTCTGTGATGGCTGGACTGGCAATCTACGATACCATCAAGCACATCAAGTCGGAAGTGTATACGATTTGTCTGGGTCAAACCATGGGCATGGCTACCCTCCTTCTATCCGCAGGTACCAAAGGTAAGCGAGCAAGTTTACCCCATGCCACGATCGGTTTAATGCCCACTCGTGCGGGTAGTCGAGGACAAGCCTCAGATATTCTGATTAGTGCGACTGAAATATTAGCGAAAAAAGGCACGATCGCTGATGTATTCGCTGAGACTACAGGACAATCTCCAGAGAAAATTCAGCAAGATAGCGAGCGGATGTTTTATATGACTGCTGCCGAAGCACAGGCATATGGACTGATCGATCGAGTACTCGAAAGCGCGAAAGATATACCAAGCTTAGCGACAGCAGCCATGTAACTCTGTGCTAATCTATGTCTGGTAATTTTTTATTTGGCATAACTCTACTGAATAAAAATACTGGTTCCAATCGCGGCAGATCGAGATAAATAGACACAAATAACAAATAACAAAACAACAAGAAACTACTATGTCTATTGGCGTTCCTAGTGTTCCCTATCGTTTACCTGGCAACTCTTCTGAAAGATATATCAATATCTACGATCGATTATTTCGCGAGCGGATTATCTTCATGTTTGAAGAAGTCGATGCTGGCATGGCTAACGCGATCGTTGCCTATATGCTGTATTTAGACTCGGAAGATTCTAGCAAACCGATCTATCTCTATATCAACTCACCTGGCGGCGAAATTACGGCGGGGATGGCGATTTATGACACGATGAAACACATCAAGTCAGAAGTAGTCACTATTTGTGTCGGTTTAGCTGCTTCGATGGGGGCTTTTTTACTCGGTGCGGGCAGCCCTGGCAAACGGCTGGCATTACCCCACGCACGAATTATGATCCACCAACCTTTAGGCGGTACCGGACGGATGCAGGCATCGGATATTCAAATCGAAGCCAAACACAT
>JBJOOY010000395.1:0-6372 GCA_046051065.1 Cyanobacteriota bacterium | reverse complement strand
AGCGGTAATTTGTTTAACTTGAGCGATCGATCGCTGTTTATTTTCGGGAACTGCATTTAGCAAAGGCATTAATAATTTTGCCTGACTCGATCCTGTCACGATGAAAAACGCCGCATCGGTGGGTAGGAGATTAATAATTTGAATAATCGCCTCTTTAGCTGCAATCAGCTTGGCTCCACCCATCGAACCCGATACATCGCAAATAATTCCGAATAACCGTTGGTTTGTCGCTGTAGCTACACGACTTTCGTCACCATCAGTAGCGATCGTCATGATGGCATTTACGTCGCGCGCACCTTGAGCTAAGTAGGGATTTTGAAAGACTTCGGCGGTAAACATAGATATTGGGGGATAGGGAATAGGGAATAGGGAATAGGGGTTAGGGTTTAGGGAATTGCTATTTCTGCCATAACAAACAATTTAGCTGTTACTTAGTATTTGGGTGTAAATGTAATGATTATGCAAATATCCACTGCTCACTGTCTACTATTCCCTATCCCCTGTTTATCAGTCCACTGTCCACTGTCCACTGTCCACTGTCCCCTATCCCCTATTCACTAGAATACCTACGGTAATATTATCTCGTCCACCTTGTTGATTGGCATATCTAATTAAGTGACGAGCGATATCTAGCGGATTGTTGCTAGCAGCTTGTTGAGTCAGGTAATAGAGGTAAGTAGGATCTGGTGCATAGTTCCATAAGCCATCGGTACACAGTAGCAAATAACCTGCCCCAGGCATGGTAAAAGTAGTGAAATTTGGTTTGTCATCATCGAGCGTATCTGCACCGAGCCAGCGAGTGATAGCATGGGCATAAGGCGATGTTGCAGCTTCTGCTGGCGTGATTTCGCCAGCGGCGATCGCTTCGTCGATCCAGGAGTCATCTGCGGTGAGTTGATAGGATTTATCTTTAGCAATCCAGTAAGCACGACTATCGCCCATCCAGCCGATCGAGATTTTCCGATCTTGCACGATCGCGGTGACGATTGTCGTTGAAGATGAGTCTTCTTCGGGCAGATCTGGATTGAAGGGAATTTGGGACACCGCAACGAGCGCCGCAGCGACACCTCGATCGATCGAGTCAGTTGGATTACTATCTTGTTCGATCGCCAGGGCAATTTCTGCGGCGCAAGCAGATGCCGCAGTCTGAGATGCGAGTTCGGGATGTTGGGAGCTAGATACTCCGTCACAAACGACGAGAATGCATGTCTGTTGCTCGACAACTTTTAGGGCGATCGCGTCTTCATTTCGATCGTGCTGGCGACCGCGATCGCTTGCGCCAGCTAAAGTAGGCGCAGGTTGAAGTTCGAGTTTTTCAGTTGCCAGGGGAACTTGCCTAAATCCACATTCCAAGCAATAAAGATCGCCATTAGGCGCAGCGCAAGCCTCGGGATCGAGTGGATCGATTGGTGAACCACATTGCTGACAACGGCAATTGAATTGTTGCGGGGAACCATTAGTAGTAATACTGACTCCACATTCTCCACAAAAGCGATCGCCAGCGATTACAATTCCACCACATTGATGACAATTCATGAGTTTCAGTGTTGCTTTCTAGATCTATGCTCGACTATTCCTGCCGATGCTGACTCTAAAAAAAATTTACATCAATATCAGATTACTATAGCTTGGTGATATCAATCTAGTCCACATCTAGCTCATCAGTACAGAAATCCTGTGATTTAAAAAGTCGCGCAACTTCTTGACAGCGACGGCTCCTGATTTACAGGCATTAGAATCATAGCGGCATATAAAATCGAAATAACCTTGGGATGTTTAGATTCGAATCTTAAACATCCCAAGGTTAGATTAATAATTTATCGCGATCGCCGCTTTATCGATACACCACTAGTGAGACATCGCCATCATCTGTTCTTGCAGCTGACTCTTAGCTTGCTTAAACTCGGTAGCCATCTGTTCTTTCTGGGTATCCGTACAGTTGTTATCGATCGCCGCAAACATCGTGCTTTCTTCTTGGCGAACGTGATCCATCACGATATTTTTGAGCTGCTCCATGCGAGATTTGAAGTGGTTGGCAAAATCGTTAGTTGAGGGATCTAGAGCTTTGAGATCTTCTAACATCACTGCCATTTCAGCTTGTTCGTCATACAGTTCTTGAGTATCACCATAGAATGGACGAACGGCTGGATAAACAACCTGCTCCTCAGCTTTAGCATGAACGGATAAATCTTTATAGATTTGACCGAAATATTCGGCGATTTTTTGAGGATCGTTAGTACCATCAATTTGCTTAAACAGCATATTGACTTTATTATGATCCATCCGAATTACATCTTGGATATTCATGTCGGATTTATCGCTGGTTTGAGTAACAGCACTCCCAGCCACACCAGAAAGAGCAGCAACTGCATCCTGAACGCGCGCCCACAGACCTTGTTTAGCTTCTTGACCTGTCAGTTCGCGTACGCCTAATACTTCTAATACGCCTTTGAGTTGTTCTTGGTGAGCGCGGTTTTCAAAGTTTAAGGTATTGAGGGGCGAGATTGCAGCTTCGACATCAGCGCCGACGACTTGGGCGGCTTTATGCACCAAGACACCAGACATAAACTGCTGATGCTTCAACAATTCATGCTGAGAAACTTTTTCGTAAAGTGAGAGCTTGGAGCCTGTCATCAATTCCTTAACTTTAGCCGCCATCCCAGTGACAGTCTCTTTAGGCTCGCTCCGTACGCCATATTGGACGATGACAGTATCGAGGATGCCTAAATTTTTGCGATCGTCTTCCAACATCTTAGTCAGGCGCTCGCGAATATCAGAATCATTACAATCTGCTATTAAATTCTCTTCGTTAGCAATTAATAGATTTTGAATTTCTTTGATCCCTGCTAGTTGACAGCCGATCGCTTCGCGCTTTGTTTCATCTAAAGAAATAGGCATTGATGTTCTCCTGATAATATACGTTCTTTGTTGGAGTTAGAACGGTCTATCCAACAAGTTAGCTGTTTTAAATATCGATCCCATCTCTCCAAAGATAGATTTAAAATCAGGACAAAATAACTATTTAATACATCTACAAAGATATCGAGATTCAGCTTTATTATTACTACTCGATTTATTTGCTAGCCAGATTTTGAGCTAGTATAGCAACCGCCAAGGGTGTTAGGACGCAACGATTAAAATCGTTGCACGCGCGAGCCAAGTCTGCCGTCGCGGACTCAGGTCTAAATTGTCCTAACAGATATAGCTATTGCTATAACTAAAGATTTACCAGTTAGTAAGCAGTAATAATGTATACATTCTAATCTCAGTGCATTCAAATTATATTACTGTTGGCGATCGAAGATCGACTTAAGAATTTATTTAATTTGTGCCGAAAGATAGATTAATTTCTGAATTAATTTACACCTAAAGAGAGATGCGATTGCTAGAGCAGATAAATAATGATGAAGGAGCATATTTTGTATTTTTATCCATTACTTCAGGCGGCAAATAAATGCAGGAATACGACGTTGTCATTATTGGCGCTGGACACAATGGACTGGTCTGTGCTGCCTACTTACTCAAAGCAGGCTATAGTGTGTTACTGCTAGAAAAACGCTCGGTGCCTGGGGGCGGTGCGACTACTGAGGAAGCAATGCCCAAAGAGGCTCCAGGTTTTAAGTTTAATTTGTGCGCGATCGATCATGAGTTCATTCATCTCGGCCCTGTAGTCCAAGAGTTAGAGTTAGAAAAATATGGATTGAAATATCTCTTCTGCGATCCGGTCGTCTTCTGTCCGCATCCTGATGGCAAATATTTCCTCGGCCATAAATCCGTCGCCGCCACCAGTGCGGAGATTGGCCGACACAGCCCGCGCGATGCCGCAAGTTATCGCGAATTTGTCGATTTTTGGCAGCGACTGTTACAGGGAATAATTCCGGTCTTCAATGCGCCACCTAAATCAATTATAGATATCGTCGGGAATTACAACACGCAAAAACTTCAAGATCTATTTTCGGTGTTAGGGCCACCGAATAAAACTTTAGATCTATTTCGGACGATGCTCAGTAGTGCTGAAGACAATTTAAATGAGTGGTTTGAATCAGAATTCCTTAAAGCACCGCTGGCAAGACTAGCTTCGGAATTAGGAGGACCTCCCAGTCAAAAAATGCTAGCGATCGGTGCAATTATGATGGCGATGCGCCATCACCCCGGTATGGCTCGACCTGTGGGTGGAACGGGTGCTTTGGTGGCAGCGCTGCTAAAATTAGTCCAGAGTTTAGGCGGCAAAATTCTGACAGATCGATCGGTCGAAAAGATTTTAGTCGATGATGGTCGCGCGGTGGGCGTTCGCGTCCAAAATGGGATCGAATATCGCGCCAAGCATGGGGTGATTTCTAATATTGACGCACAGCGGTTATTCCTACATTTAGTCGATAGCAATGATGTCAATCGGGCCGATCCTCACCTCCAAGATCGACTCGATCGACGGATCGTTAATAATAATGAAGCGATTCTCAAAATTGACTGTGCCTTGTCGGAACCCTTACACTTCGATCGCCACGAGCATCGAGATGAATTTTTAGTTGGTTCGGTGCTGATTGCCGATTCTGTCAAACAGGTGGAAATCGCCCATAGCGAGCCAAGTGTCGGCAAAATTCCCGACTCCGATCCTTCGATGTATGTCGTGATGCCCACCATGCTCGACCCAACCATGGCACCTCCTGGCAAACATACGCTATGGATCGAGTTTTTTGCACCCTATCAAGTCGAAAATGCCGAAGGGACTGGGTTAAATGGTACGGGCTGGACGGATGAATTAAAAAATAAAGTTGCCGATCGCGTCATCGATAAACTTGCTGACTATGCCCCCAATGTCAAAAATGCCATTATGGCGCGGCGGGTAGAAAGTCCGGCAGAAATCGGCGAACGGCTAGCCGTACTTAAAGGTAACTACTATCATATCGATATGAGCTTGGAACAAATGATATTTTTCCGTCCTTTACCCGAGCTAGCCAACTATAAAACACCCATTGATGGGTTATTTTTAACCGGAGCAGGAACCCATCCAGGTGGCTCGATTTCAGGAATGCCAGGTCGCAATTGTGCGCGAGTATTTTTACAAACTAACCAGCCTCTGAAGCAAGCTTTAGGGGATGTGAAGGAGTCGATCGGCTCGACTGTTCGATCGATTATCGAAAAAATATAGGATGGTAAACAGTGGACAGTGGACAGCAAATCAAGAGAGTGAACAGCAAACACTGGGAGATTATTAGTGTGCCGAGCTTCTCAACTGTCGAATATTTAATTTAAGTGTTCATCAGCTTACATTCGATCGTCTAATCACACTCGCCCTCAATGCTCTGGAGATCGGCGAGATTTACATCAATAAGCCTTATGTCAAACAAAGTATCGATCTTGGGAGGTCGCGGTCGGATTGGTTGTAGTGTTGCGCTAGACTTACTGACGCATACTCAAGCTCAAGTGACGATTACCGGGCGCGCACCTAGTTCTGCCATTCCGCCAGAGCTATTGAAGTTTGGGGAGCGAGTGCGGTATTTGCCGATGAATCTATCGAATCCGAATCGCCGCGAATTGTCGGAAGCGATCGAGCCTTTCGATCTAGTCGTTCACTGTGCGGGGCCATTTCGGCAACAAGGCACGCTAGTCTTAGAGACCTGTATCGATCGTGGAGTTAATTATATCGATGTCAGTGACGATCGGATTTTTACGATCGCGGCACTCGAACATAGTGATGCTGCGAAAGCTGCGGGAGTAACCGCCACGATTAATACGGGTGTATTTCCTGGTATTTCCAATAGCATGGCGCGTCAAGGTGTCGAGCAATTGGATCGGCCCACAGAGATTTTAATTAGCTATGTGGTGGCTGGTTCGGGGGGTGCAGGGGTGACAGTAATGCGAACGACTTTTTTAAATATTCAGCATTCGTTCGATGCTTGGATTGCTGGTCGCTGGCAACAGGTAAAGCCCTATACAGGCCGATCGACGGTCGAATTTCCGGCTCCATTTGGACGAGCGAATGTCTATTGGTTTGATATGCCCGAATCTTTTACCCTCGCCCAGACTTTTCCAGTCGATACTGTTGTGACTAAATTTGGGTCTATTCCCGATGCATACAATCGCCTGACTTGGCTGACAGCACACTTGTTTCCGAAGTCGTTAATGCGGCAGCCACAATTTATTGAGGCGTTAGCACATATTAGCCATCGGATGACCAATGTGACCGATCGATTGAGCGGTACTGGCGTAGGGATGCGAGTCGATGTGCTCGGTGAGAAAGAGGGTAAAGCGGCACGCTATTCGGCTACTTTTACCCATGAGAGTGCGGCGATCGCCACTGGCATCGGGACTGGGAGCGTGAGCGAACTGATGTTGTCAGCAAAAATTAAGCTGCCGGGTGTATGGCCGATC
>JBJOOY010000394.1:0-2745 GCA_046051065.1 Cyanobacteriota bacterium | reverse complement strand
ACGTCATGAGTACCACCACGTAAAACAGACTCAGTATGAAGACCACGGAGTTTTTTGCCTGTAATTTCAGTTAGTGCGCCCCAAACTGCACCCATAGTGAAAGTACATTTGCGAGGAGATCCTTGAGGTTCGCCAGCAGAACAAACAGTATCGGAACAATAAACTTTAATAATGTCGCCTTCTTGGACGATTTTATCGATTGCCGTTAAGCGAGTACCAGAACTACCTAAGGCAGCATTTAATTTAGTTGCAATAAAGTCTAAATCGTTAGTAGCAGCGGATAAACCTAACTCGTAAGCTAGATTTTTACCACGAGTACGACCAGCAGCAATCAGGGCAATAGCGGTAGCTTTTTCACCTAAAGCTTCTTCCATGCCAGTAATTACTGACTTGAAACAAACGATGCTGCTAAATTCACCGAGACTCGGACGACTTGAGGTAGAAGTTGGCATAGACATATTAGTAACTTAGATGGGGATACGGGGTTTAAGTTATTTGACTGTTACTTTAGATGTTACTTTAGATCGAAAATTAGAGTTGTGACAATCGATAAGTTTACTCGATCGATATCGTGCTGATATTAATAACAATCGATCGGTTATTCACTGAATTTTACTAAATTTAGATAAAATAGATTAAGAACGCAAGCTCGCTTGCAAATATCTTTCAACAGTTCGGATTCGATGTGTGAAAAACTTTGCAATCATAACAAGCAATCATTTCTACTTAACGATCTCAATTACTTCCGTTATATCCAATTGATGAGGATTTGAGATCCGTAATGATAACGACTTTGCGAGGGATTGCAAATTGCAACTAAGTACATTCCACATTCAATACGGTTCGGCTTTGCTCCCCATGACCTTTATTAGCAGTCCAGGTACCACAGTTTCTCGTCAATATCATCCTATCGACAGAGGTAAAATCGCCGATCGATATTTAGAATAATTATTTAAGTATCTAACTGTGATTTAGCAGCCTCTACGATGCTGTAGTTCAGTCAGTTATTGTTAATGTGGGTTAGTTTGTGTTATGTGCCGATCGAACCCCAAAAATCGATCAGTTGCCGCTAGTTTTAACCTTGCTTGTTAACGATTCCTCGTTCGTAGTGTAATCTAATTAAAATTGAAGGAGTAGTGTTCGAAATTATCGATCGATTGTCGCTGAGGTCGTGTCTAATTTAGCGGACAAATATTAACAGATCGAGATAATTCACTAATATCTAATTGAATATCTGCAAAAAGGGAGATGTGCTAAACATTTCTCTTTTTTTATTTAACTGTTCAGAATGTTACCTGATTTAGAAATAATTTAGATCTACCCAAAGATAGAACTTAAATCCAAATTTATTGATTAAGATGGAAAACTGAATCAAGGTAACTTTGTTGATGATATAGGATTTCTAAAGCTAAAAAAGAGGTTCGCAATTAGTTATGAAAGCGCAACACAACAGTGACTAGTCAATAGTGGCTAGAATCTGTACCTCATCTAGCAAGGAACCACTATATTAGCCGATCGCCTTTTCATCAAAGTAAATCTACGATCCGAGCTAATTAGAGAGCTTAAAACAGCACCCCAGAGGACTACCATGAGCGAACAAAATCCGGTTAACGAGCAAAGCAAAAATCGCAGCCTCAATGAATATCGTAAAGGTGCGGAGGAAAACTTAACCACAAACGATGGACATCGCCTCAACACAACTGATGATTCACTCAAAGCGGGAGGACGTGGCCCGACACTGCTGGAAGATTTTCATTTTCAAGAAAAGACTGCAGCTTTCGATCGCGAGCGCATTCCCGAGCGGGTAGTTCATGCACGGGGTTCGGGCGCACACGGTTATTTTCAGCCGTATGAATCGATGGCAGAATTTACTAAAGCAAAATTTCTGGAAGATGCCAGTGTCAAAACACCTGTGTTTGTGCGGTTTTCAACTGTAGGCGGTTCGCGCGGTTCGGCTGATGCGGTACGCGATGTACGCGGCTTCTCCGTCAAATTTTACACTGAAGAGGGCAACTACGATATCGTCGGCAATAACATTCCGGTGTTCTTCATTCAGGATGCGATTAAGTTTGCCGATATCATTCATGCGGTCAAACCCGAGCCAGACAACGAGATGCCGCAGGCTTCGACCGCACATCCAAGCTTCTGGGACTTTATTTCGCTAGTGCCAGAATCGACACACATGATTATGTGGCTCTTGTCAGATCGGACGTTACCACGTAACTTCAGCACGATGCAGGGCTTTGGCGTGCATACCTTCCGCTGGGTGAATGCCCAAGGGAAATCTCGGTTTATTAAGTACCACTGGAAACCGATGGCTGGTGTACATTCTAATGTCTTCGATGAAGCCCAAAAAATCGCGGGTAAAGATCCAGACTTCCACCGTCGCACGCTGTGGGAATCGATCGATAAAGGCAACTACCCAGAGTACGAGCTAGGCGTACAAATTATTGAAGAAGAAGATGCAGCTAAATTTGACTTCGATATTCTCGATGCGACTAAATTAATTCCCGAGGAGTTAGTTCCCGTCCGTCCGGTTGGTAAAATGGTACTCGATCGCAACCCAGATAATTTCTTTGCTGAAACAGAGCAAGTTGCCTTCCGACCATCGAATGTCGTCTCGGGGATTGACTTTAGCGACGACCCACTTTTGCAAGGTCGGTTGTTCTCCTATCATGATACTCAAGTGCATCGGTTAGGCAGTCCTAATTTCGTTCAACTGCCGATCAACCGTCCTGTCTGCCC
>JBJOOY010000393.1:0-3217 GCA_046051065.1 Cyanobacteriota bacterium | reverse complement strand
CTTAACACAAGTCACAAAGAAATAATTCATTGCTTCACTTCCCCGCCCATCTCATCGATCTACAGCGGCTGAGGCAGATTAATCAATTTCGATCGTAATTCCCCCCTAAATGTTATGAGTGATAGTCATCTAACTTCAATCCAGCCAGCTGTATGGCGAATTTTGGATGCAAATTTCGATCGAGCTAGGGAAGGATTGCGGATTATTGAGGAATGGTGCCGATTTGCGCTCAATGATGAATCAATGGTGAACGAATGTAAGCAAATGCGCCAAGAATTGGGACAGTGGCATACTCCAGAAATGAGATCGGCACGTAATACAACGGGTGATGTTGGCACTGCACTAAGCCATCCGCGTGAAGAAAAACGCGCGGGAATCGAGCAACTCCTCCAAGCGAATCTCTGTCGAGTGCAGGAAGCTTTACGGGTGCTGGAAGAATATGGCAAATTAGATGACACTAACCTGAGTAGCAGTTGTAAGCAGATGCGCTATCGGGTGTATACCCTAGAAAGTAATTTACTTGCCTATCGTCGCCAGCAAATTCTCAAAAATGCTAGGCTGTATCTAGTAACTGCGCCAGCTCCAGACTTACTCGCACGGGTAGAAGCAGCGCTGATGGGTGGCTTAACTTTAGTACAATATCGAGACAAGCAAAGTAACGATTTCGATCGATTGGCGATGGCAGAGCAAATGTGTCAACTTTGCCATAATTATGGAGCATTATTTATTATCAACGATCGAGTGGATCTCGCGCTCGCAGTTAATGCCGATGGGGTGCATTTGGGGCAGCAAGATATCTCGATTGCCCTAGCTAGGCAAATCCTCGGATCGCAACGCATCGTCGGTAAATCGACAACTAACCCTGGCGAGATGACCACAGCAATCTCCGCAGGAGCAGATTATATTGGTGTAGGGCCAGTCTATGAAACCCCCACTAAAGCGGGTAAAAAAGCCGCAGGATTAGAATACGTTCAACATGCTGCCAAACATGCAACCGTGCCGTGGTTTGCGATCGGCGGAATCGATAGTAGTAATATTGATGATGTACTCCAAGCAGGTGCCCCAGCGATCGCGATTGTCCGTGCGATTATGGGCGCAGATAACCCTACTCACGCCGTTCAATTCTGTCTATCACTCCTGAATCGGATTATGCCAACTAGTAGAGCTAGGGAATAGGGAATAGTGAATGGGGAATGGCGCGCATCGTAAGATCGAATCTCAGCCTACTAGGAGCGAACAGCCCTGGGTATTTCGCGATAATAATATTTAGATATAATCTATAGCTCCGATGGTCGAATTACAAGTAAATGGTGAAGCTCGTACCTGTTCGCCACAAACAACTCTACCTCAATTACTAGTTCAGATGGGGTTTAATCCTCGGCTCTTAGCCATAGAGTATAATGGGGAAATTTTACATCGTCAATTTTGGGAACAGACAGTGATCAGATCTAACGATCGATTGGAAATTGTCACAATTGTTGGTGGTGGTTAGTGCTTGGGAATAATTAATTATAAATATGCATCCAAATACCGAAAAAAATGTCCTTGGCAGCGAACTTCAAACTTGTTGTACCACTCCCATGACCGGATTTTTTCGGACTGGAGTTTGTGTAACTGGGCCTCAAGATCTAGGCACACATGTGGTTTGCGCTCGAATTACTGCCGAATTTTTGACTTTCACCAAATCTCAAGGTAACGATTTGAGTACCCCCATGCCTGCTTATAATTTTCCTGGTTTAATGCCAGGGGATAAATGGTGCTTGTGCGTGACGCGTTGGCGAGAAGCCCTCGCCGCTGGAGTTGCACCGCCAGTAGACTTAGCTGCAACTCATAGTACCGCACTCAACTTTGTCTCGTTGTCAGAACTCCAACAACATGCAATTTCCCTATGACAATTCATGCACCGATCGAAGTCGCGCTCGCGATTCTTCCCTCTGATGGTAAATTTTTGATGCAATTGCGAGATAATATTCCCACCATTTTATACCCAGGATTATGGGGTTTATTTGGCGGACATATCGAAGCAGGTGAAACACCAGAAATTGCTGTCGAACGCGAAGTAATGGAGGAAATTGGTTATCAGGTAACTAATCTGCAAAAGTTTGGTTGTTATGGTGACGATCGAGTGACGAGACATGTTTTTTATGCACCGCTTACGATCGGGATCGATCGATTAGTGTTAGGTGAAGGCTGGGATTTTGGATTGCTTACTCCAGACCAAATTACCACCGGATTTGCCTATTCTAATATCGCTAAAGAAGAACGACCGATCGGCACCGTCCATCAGCAAATCATGATTGATTTTATGGAATGGTGGGGGAGTGAATAGTGGACAGTTGAAAGTTGACAGTTGACAGTGATCGAGAGCTATTACAGTAATTAGTAATTTACTGTAATAGCTCACAAATGGAACATATAAACCCTGAACCCCGACGTTAAAAATTATGACTTTATTAACTGAAATCCCCAATCAACTAGAGACAACATTATCGACCGAGCTAGCGATCAAAACCGATCGACTGCGAAAAGTTTATCGAACTGGATTTTGGCTCGATCGTCAAGTTGAATCTTTAAAAGAATGTACATTGCAAGTTTACAAAGGTGAAACTTTTGGACTTTTAGGTTTAAACGGCGCGGGAAAAACAACCCTACTTAAAACATTACTAGGCATCGTCCGATCGACAACAGGGACAGGAAGATTGCTTGGCAAACCATTAGGAGATCGATCGATCAAACAGAAAATTGGTTACTTACCAGAAAATCCTTACTTCTATGATTTTTTAACTGGCTGGGAGTTATTAGAATATACTGCCGGACTATTTGAAATCCCTCGATCGATCCATAAACATCGCATCCCCGCATTATTAGATCTAGTCGGCTTAGATCGATCTTCTGCTAAGAAAAAACAACTGCGTCAGTACTCTAAAGGGATGGTGCAAAGAGTCGGTATGGCTCAAGCTTTAATTAACGACCCCGAACTCGTATTTCTCGACGAACCGATGTCTGGACTCGATCCATTGGGACGAAAACAGATGCGTGAAATTATTATCTCGCTGGGTAATACAGGAAAAACTGTATTCTTTAATAGTCACGTTTTGACTGAGGTAGAACAAGTATGTAATCGCGTTGGTATCTTAGCTAGAGGGGAACTAATTTGTTGTGGTACTCTAGACGAATTGCTGACAAATCGCGATCGAACTTATTATGTTTCTGGACG
>JBJOOY010000392.1:0-4498 GCA_046051065.1 Cyanobacteriota bacterium | reverse complement strand
AGCGGATCTAAAATTCGATTGAGGACTCGTAACCGATCGACAGTACCCATTGTTCCTTAAAATCGGTCGATTTTAGGCGTAAGTGGATCTAAAATTCGATTAAGGACTCGTAACCGATCGGCAGTACCCATTGTTCCTTAAAATCGATCGATTCTAGGCGTAAGCGGATCTAAAATTCGATTGAGGACTCGTAACTGATCGGCGGTACCCATGCAAATCAGCATATCTTGAGCCATCAACATTGTTTCCCCATTCGGGCCAACGATCAGATTCCCATCCCCTCGTCGCACTGCTAAGACTAGAGCACCTGATTGAGAGCGTAATCTAGCTTCTCGCAAGGATAAACCAGCTACCGGACAAGTTTGGGCATCGATCAAAAACTCCTCCATATAGAAAGATCGATCGCTAGTCATAATCCCATCCATAAAATCCATCACTTGGGGCCGTAAAGCCGCTGATGCCATGCGTTTTGCACCAGTGATGTATGGTGATATAACCTTATCTGCCCCCGCTCGTTGGAGCTTTTGGACAGCTTCCTCATTACTAGCTCTAGCGATCGCGCGAATTTTTGGATTGAGACTTTTGGCTGATAAAATGATATAAAGATTTTCAGCATCCGAAGGTAAAGCCGCCACCAAGCAAGCTGCTTTTTCTATCCCCATTTCGATCAGAGTAGCATCTAACGTAGCATCGGCTTGCACTGCACTATATCCTTCAGTTTGGGCAATCTTCACCTGTTCGCTACTGGCATCAATTACCACAAATGCCGTGTTCTCAACGGCAAATTCAGCCGCAATTTGCCGCCCAATGCGACCAAACCCACAAATAATAAAGTGTTCGGTTAAAGATTCCACGAGTTTTTTTTGTTGTTTAAGTCTTCTACCTTCGATAAAATAGCCTTCAATCAAGGCTTCTGTAAATCGATTGACAATATAACCGATCGTAATTACACCTGCTAAAATTAAGCCGATCGTAAAAATTCGCCCTCGATCTCCTAGTGGTTGAACCTCGCCATAGCCCACTGTAGTCAGGGTGATGACAGTCATGTATACCGCATCTAGCCAAGGCCATTGTTCGACTAGTCCATACCACAGTGTTCCAGCAATGAATATTAATGACAGCGCAATAGCACCCCGCTGGAGGTCAGTTCTGATCCGCTGATATTTCTGTTCGACAGAATCCACGATGGAAATTATGAATTATGAGTTATGAAACGCTCTAATAATGAACAGCAGTAGATATGGGCCGATCGAATAACCGATCGCGAGCACGATCGATCGGCAAAGAAGGGTATTGCCTGACTTGTATAGTCCAGCAATACCCACAGTGTCTACATAACATTCACTAGCCACTGTCTTGATGCGCTAAACCTGGAGGAAACCTCCAAAGCGCGCGTCACTAGCTACTAGTAATAAACTACAACCCAGGAATATTTAATCCACTAGTCAGTAACTCCATCCGTTCGCGCATGGTAGCGGTGGACTTGTCATAGGCATCAGTCATTGCTTCGAGGACTAATTGAGAGAGTTCTTCAGGACTCTTCCCCGCAGCCTCAGCGCCAATGATTACTCGGCGAGGCTCCTGGTTGCCGCTCAGAGTTACACGGACATCACCTGCTTGACCTTCAATTTCCATTTGCTCCAGTTCTTCTTGAAGCTTTTTCGCGTCTTCTTGTACTTGCTGGGCTTTTTTGAAAGCATCAGCAAGTTCTTTCATTTTGCCCAGCCCGAAGCCACCAAATCCTTGTCCTTTAGTCATAATCTTTTAAGTTTTAGTTACGTTTAAACAATATTCCATCTTACTGGAGTAACGAAATGGGGGAGTGAGGGTATCCGTCAGTCACGAGCGATCTCAACTCCTTAGTTCGCAACGGCTCGACCAAAGAGTTTAAATATCCTACCAGTTAGTACAATATTCTCGCTACGCTGCTTGTAGATCGATCGCATTTATGAGACGATCGTCATCACTTAACTTTATGTTAGCCAGACTAGCTCGAATAGTTAAGCTATTTTGATTTGTCACAGCGAGAAGTTAAAATTTACCGAGCATCTTAACTTCTGGTTCGAGTTCGATCGAGTATGCTTGCTTGACCTGGTCTCTAACGTAATAAATTAATTCCCTAATTTGGCTAGCAGTCGCATCTTGGCGATTGATAATAAAATTAGCATGGAGGGTAGAAACTTCCGCATCGCCGATGCGGTGACCTTTAAGTCCCAATTCTTCAATTAGGGCAGCGGCATATTGGGGTTTAGGATTGCGAAATACACTCCCACAGCTCGGTCTGTCGTAAGGTTGCTTACTATGGCGCTCTTCTAAGTCGCGGAAAGTGCGCTCTTTAACTGCTTCGGGATTTTCGACTGCAAGCAGTTGGAATGTAGCACTCAGGACTAGTCGCGAGTCACCTTGGAGGTTAGATGTTCGGTAACTATAATTTAAGTCTTGATTAGTCAAGATTTCGATCGAGCCATCGGCATTAAGTACCTCAGTACTGACTAAAATTTCTTGAGTACTATGCCCCTGCGCTCCGGCATTCATGACCACAGCTCCACCTACAGTGCCCGGTATCCCCGCCGACCATTCCATTCCGGCCCAACCCCTACGGGCAGCCTGCCAAGCTAGGCTAGCGAGCATTTTACCTGCATCTGCAGTCATCGATCGAGTTTCAAGCTCGAATTTAGGATCGACATGACGCAAATGACGGGTACAAATGACTAAACCCTCTAAACCTCGATCGCTAATTAATAAATTCGATCCAGCCCCAATCAGTGTAATTGGCAAATTTTGCTGGTGCGCCCAAGCCCATCCGCTCTGAAGGTCTGCTAGATTTCTTGGTTCGAGATACCATTGAGCCAGTCCGCCTACTTTCCACGTTGTTAATCCCTTCAGTGATACTGCTGACCTAATCGAACAGTCAGTGGGCGGCTCAAAACCTCGATTGACTTGATTGGCTGCGTCTGCTGAGTGCTGAACTTTTTTCGCGATCCGAGGCGATCGATCTTGAGATAATGTCATAGTTAGGGAGATGTAGTATTTAGGCTAAGTTCAGTCAATGGTTAAGATAAACTAGCGATCGGCTTGAGGGTAGAAGAATACTTCAACCCTAGGGATAAACATAGACATTAATTATCAAGTTAGTAGATGATATTTGCCACGATCGAATTGAGAAAAAATCAGCATTTAATTGCATCCTAAATTGTGCAGCTCAAACTACTATTTCTGGCTGTTTGGTATTTGAGTTTGCCAGATCGCTCGCTCCAGTATCACAGCGATAAAAATCTACTACCTCAGGAATAATTTCGTTGAGATTGCCAGCACCCAAGCACAAACAGATATCTCCAGATTGGAGATTTTGAGTCAGGAATTCCGACACCTGAGCTAGTGTTGGTTGATAGCGAACATTTGGATGATATTTACCAATTTCTGCCACTACTTTCTCTCCACTAATGATTCCGGTATTAGCCTCTCCCGCACTATAAATATCTGTAATTACTACTAAGTCAGCATCTTTAAAAGAGCGGGCAAACTCAGCTATAAATTCGATGGTGCGGGTGTATCGATGAGGTTGAAAGACTGCTACTACTCGGCGCTCAGCACCTACACGCAACCTGGCTGCGTTGAGCGTGACGAGGATTTCGCTGGGATGGTGAGCATAATCATCGATGAAGGTAATATCATTTTGGTATCCTCGAAGTTCGAACCGCCGTTTGGCACCACTGAAGGTAGCCAAACCAGCAGCAATTACTGGGAAATCTAACCCAATTTTGCGACCCACCGCGATCGCGGCTAACGCATTGCTCAAGTTATGCTTTCCTAGAACCCCTAATTTTAATGTTCCCAATAATTTCCCGTATTCATATATTTGGGCTGAAGTTCCAGCGGGATGATAATCGATCTCCCTGGCGGTGTAGTCAGCGAATCGATCTGGCTCGACACTATATGAAATTGTCAAGTTTATCCGCTCGCGTACGATCTGGCAATCTACCGATCCGATCGTTATTTGACATTGTTTAGTAAATGCAGTGAATGTGTCAATGACTTGATCTAGGCTTTTGTAATGATCGGGGTGGTCTAGTTCGATATTGGTAATTACCCCAATTGTAGGTGAGTGCTTGACGATCGAACCATCCGACTCATCAACTTCAGCCACAAAATATTCACTTTTACCCACACAGGCATTACCATTCCAAGCAGTAACTTCGCCCCCGACGACAATGGTCGGATCTACTCCTGCTGCAACTAGCATATAGCCAATTGCGCTGCTAGTTGTGGTTTTGCCGTGGGTACCCGCGACCCCGATACTATAGTACTCAGCAATCATTGCTGCCAGTACATCCGATCGATGGAAGATCGGCCAACCTCTCTCTAGGGCAGCGATAAGCTCGGAATTATTTCGATCGATTGCTGTCGAACAGATGATTTGAGGAGTTTGATGCTCCGATGATCGATCGTGGAAAAAATCTAAATTATTCGCATCTTGCTGAAGAAAAATATGTGCCCC
>JBJOOY010000391.1:0-2545 GCA_046051065.1 Cyanobacteriota bacterium | reverse complement strand
TTCTTTACAAGCAAAGAAGCAGCAAAAGCTGTTGGGTGTTCTTTACGTCAGTTACAGTATTGGCGAGAGAAAGAGGTTGTCGTACCTACAATTCAGGGTTCGGGTACTGGTAGAAGTATTTACTATACTCAGTCTGATGTGGTGCAATTGGCAATTATGGAATATTTACTGTCAGTGGGGTTGAGCTTTAGTGAGGCGAGTAGAGGACTCAAAGAAATAATTGGAGCAGATTCTAGTTATGCCGATCGCAGGAATAATAAACGCTGGATGTTTTGTTGGGATGATAAAAAGCGAGAGTCATCGACACCGCTTCGCGGATCGCTCGTCTTGGAAGAGTTTGACAGAGAAAAAGCGATTTACTACTTAGATAAGGGACATACTGTTATTCCAATTTGGTTGGATACGATTTATCCTAAATTGATAATTTGACGGCAAATAACAGATGCTCAAGCTAAACCTTGGGAGATAAATCCCGCCCAATAAAAAGGGCTAGCAAAGGGATAGGTGCTTTGACAGTGAACGGGTAATGTATGTTCGATTTGTCGCTGGATTTTATCGGCAAATTGTCGATTTTTCTCTTTTTCTTCGCTATCCAGAGCATTTTCAAGATTAGCGATCGCTTGTTGATATTGTTGGCTTAAATTGGCTTTTAATTGCGATAAATATTCTTCTTGTAACTGTTTTCCTGTGAGATTGCGTAGTTTTTGTTGCGCTTGCTGTAAGGCTTGCGGACGAGAAGAACCAGAATGGCGAAATTCATAGTAGAAAATAGCGAGTAAGGCACTGGCACAATCATCTACCGACCAAAGGGTACTGACGACACTCCGCGCCCCCGCGCATAAGAAACCTGTCGCGATAGATAAAAGGTCGTCGGTAATTTCATTAATACTAAAATTGGTTTCGCAATTGTTGAGGTAAACATCACTGAGATTTTGGCAAACTCTACGCCAACCAGGAGTTAGTAATGCACCGAGAGTTAAATTACCATCGCTTAAAATTAAAGCTGATTCTAAAGGGTTTTCTGAATTGGCACTAGCATGATGACTGGAGTGGATATTGCTAACTTGACTGGCGATTTTGCGGTATTCGCCCAGCGTTGCTCGACTCTGTTGTAATCTTTTACTAGGCTCAACTTGATATTTGTTAGTTAAAATTTCACATTCATAGGCTGTGTAGGGTAAATCTCCTGTGGCATTTTCAACTATGCCCATAGTGTTCTGCCCGTTGAGAGTGGGGCGTTGGTGGCAATAGTTGAGGATTTGGCAGCTAGGCAGAATCCGCAAACGGAATAAATCCCCTAAATACTGTCGATCTTCAGGAATAAATGTGGGACTTGCTTTGGCTTTTCCTACCATTCCGCGAGTATCTGTCTCCCTTTCTAAAGATGATCCAAGGAGGAGCGAGTTCTGCGCTAAATTCTCCCTTTTTAAGGGGGTTAGGGGGATCGAATTAACTGGTAAAGCGGCAAAGGGAATCTGATGCAACCAAAGATGGGGAATGATAATTAATTCTTCAATTCCTTGTAAATGCTTTTCGATTAACTCGTCTAGTTGTAAGCGTTGGGCGAGTTCTTCTAGAATCTTGGGAATATTATTTTGCCAGGTGCTAAAGTCTTGTAGATAGGGTGAAAGCCAGTTATCTCCAAGGAATTCCCCATGTAAAATATTGATTTTCTGTCCTTTACAAGTATGTACTTGAGGTAGTTTATCTTTGTAGAGAATAAAGATATAAGTACCTTCCCAAGTGCTATAGCAACAAAGAATGGCAGTAGAGTTATTGTCAATTAGTTGTTGTATTTGAGTAAAACTAATGGGATCGACTTGTTGTTGTCCTGCTAAGATGGGGTCTAGACAACGTAATTGTTGCCATATTTGCTGTTTTTCTGCTTCTAGGTTGGTAATTTCTGCAATTTCTGCCGATAATACTTCTGAATTCCGCCAGCGCGTTTCCGATGTAGCTAATTCTCGATTATCGCTAGATTGAGATGAGGAACGTAAAAAATTAATTCTCTCTTGCAGATGTTCGTATTGTTCTAGATATTCTCGAACTGTTTCGGGGATATCTTCACCTTGATAGAGATCGTTACTTGCCATCAAATCGACTAAATGTCTGGCGCGGGAACGTTCTGTAGTTTCAATTGCTAAGTCTACTTGTCCGTTATTGAGACAAGCTTGAATCATTTTTTCATAGACATCCATCGAATCGGCGATGATTTCCTGACGGCGAGTATCGTTAGTTGCCCAATTGCGGGTGATTTCTATCGCTGAAATAGCTTTTTGATAAGTTTGTATGGCTAATTCCCAATTACCTTGGATAAAGTGAAGATTGCCTAAATTTGTAGCGGTTCGCAAACAATCTATAGGGAAGTCGGTTTGAGTGTAGATGCATAAGGCATTTTCAAAACACTCAATCGCTCTTTCTAAATTCTCAGCCTTATTTCCTTTAATTCTTACTGTGTAAGCATTAGCTAGATTACTTTGAGTTGTTGCCCAACCTGTGGGAAAGTCGGTTTCTGTGAAGATGCGTAAAGTATTTTGAAAATACT
>JBJOOY010000390.1:0-3897 GCA_046051065.1 Cyanobacteriota bacterium | reverse complement strand
ATCAGATAAACATCACAGCCGCGAATGGATTCTTGGATTTGGACGTAAATTTCCCCATCCGCAAATCGCTTGTACATCATCGGACCGAGATCGAGACCTAGATAGAGAGCAATTTCCTGAGATAGAGGAACGTTAGCATTGCCAGCAAACAGTCGGAGACGACTATTATCATTAAAGGAGGGAATTGTGGGAAGCGTCAAGGTAGCAGAACGGATCACAGCAGACCCTCTAATGAGTTCTATATTTTTCATGGCAATTCTAGCACTCTCGTTCCCCACTTGTCGCGATCGATGCAAAAAAATATTTGATTTTCGGTTATTTTAGTAGTCTCGTAATTAAAAAAATTAACAATAACGGGCTATCCTCGATCGAAATAGACAATCGATCGATTGCCTCAACCCATTGCAAATCCTGAGTTTTCCTTAAATGTGTGGAAACCCCTACATTTTTTATGCCGTCTTTTCAAAGCGGACAGATACAATGTGAACAGGACAGCTTTCAGATATAGTCACATAATTTACTGTAAATAGCTAAGAATTATGACCAATTCTCCAGAAACAAAAATTTCACTCGCAGACCGGATCGAACAAGCACGCGAAGCAGCGCACCAAGCTGGCGAACAGTTTGGTAAAACTTCTCCTGAATTTGCTATCGCAATGGAAACTCTCGAAGAACTACATCAAGAGGCCGGTCACCAACGCAGCGCAAAACCCCAAAATTCGCTCGAACGCTTTTGCTCTGATAATCCAGAGTCGCCTGAATGTTTACTTTATGATACCTAGGCAATTTCAGTTGTAAATGTTGAGGTTAGTTTCGATCGGCCGATCGATCTGTGTGGATAATTTGTAAATTCGATCGCATTTCTCGCTCGGCTCGATCGATGGCAAGTATGATGTTACTTGCCATTTTTATTTTTTAGCTAGTTTTGAAGACTCGGATATTTCGATCGACGCTTACGTCTGGGATTGTGCTACTACCACATTCACCATCAGATAGCTCAAATCTGGTAAGTGCGGAATAATCCCGCCAGGATTGAGCGGAAATAAATTGCCGTAATAATCTTGCAATATGGTTGGGAAATTACAAGTAGCAGCGACTCCAGGTAACTGATAAATATTTCGCACATAAGCCTGGAGCTGTGGATAGTCTTGGATTCGTCGCCAATTGCATTTGAATAAGTGATGGTAAACTAGATCGAACCGAATTAGGGTCGTAAATAACCGGACATCAGCAAGGGTGAGGACATCGCCGCACAGATAAGGTTGAGTGACTAGTAAATCGTTGACTCGATCGAGTGTGGCAAATAATTCGGTATAGGCTCGATCGTAAGCAGTCTGTGTTTGGGCGAAACCGCACCGATACACCCCGTTATTTACCGTTTTGTAGATTACCTCGTTCCATTGCGCGATCGACTCTTGTAGATTATTTGGGGCAAGATTGCAGTCGGGTTTAGTTGCGTACTCATTAAATGCTGCGTTCAAGATTTCGATAATCTCGGCACTTTCGTTATTAACGATCGAATTTGTCTGGTTATCCCATAACATTGGTACTGTCGATCTACCTGTATAACCTGGATTGGCAAATCGATATAACTCCGCCAATGTCTGAAAGCCGTGTTCTGGCTCTGGTAACGCCCAACCACCCGCATTTGCATCGCCGCGCAGGACAATAATCTCGATCGCATCTTCCAAGCCTTTTAACGCCCGCACGACTAATGTCCGATGCGCCCAGGGACAACTCCAACCAACATATAATCGATAGCGATTGGTGGCTGGAGGATAGGGTGAATCAGTAGCGGTACTAATTCTCGATTGAAATTCACTCTGAGGACGTTGATATTCGCCTAATTCATTTGGTGGTGCGAGTTTTGACATCATTACCAGCCAAATTTGCGTCCAGATTGATCGACCAGTTTGGACGATCCAGCTAGGTGGAATTGCCATAATTTAAGATTTAGGAGTAGAGGATATGGTGTTTCTCGCCAGATGATATACATCTGCCAAATCTACTCGATTCGGTAATAATTTAATGTTAGTAAGATTAGCTGAATACTGCCGATCTTTCGTAAAAATATGATATTTCAACTGGCGATAATTAATTTTGAGAATTAACAATGCCACGCTTGCGGAAGATATCTGTAATGGTTGGGGCATAACTAGTCAATCCAAATGTAGCGGGACTAACAGGATTAGCATAGCTAAAATGGCGGTAGTCAAGACAAAACCTGTCCCATTCTGCCATCTGAATCTTAAATATTTTAATGAAAAAGTTAGCAAGTGAGATTGATAATGGAATCTGAAATAGACTTTTTTTACCAAAGTAAGAGCAGATTTCTTTAATACCATCATCAGCAGTCACTAATTTATTACCTAACACTAATCGTCGATCGAATCGATCGGCAATGTCAGGATTAGCGATTAAATGTCTGACAACTTCAGCAATATCTTTGGCATGAATAAAGTGAAAGCTGCCATCGGCACTAAACCACTGTAATAACCCCACATATTTAGCTACATTTGGTAAATCAGCAGAAAGGAAAGAGTAGGGTTTATTATCATCACCACCTAATACTAATGTAGGGAAAACGGCGGTAACTTTGGCAGCAATACTATCTGCTCCATCTGGTGTAGTTGCTGCTGTGGTTAACTTATCTAAACATTGATATTTAGACATAATATATTCCGTCCCAATTTTACCTGCTTCGGACAGTAATTTATTCTCTCGATCGAGTACACTTGCGGTTGAAAAATAGATAACCTGTTGACACACTTGAGGGTCGAGTAAATCGAGCAGGGCGTGAGTTTTAATATAGTTAATATCAAAAGCTTCCTGTCCACCCCAACCAGCCGCTGTCAGCACAGCAACATTAATTGTCTTGAGTAGTTCGGCTTGTTGTTCGATCTCCTGCATATCCGATCGCACGACATGAATACCCGGACGTACGGTAGTATCTAATTTCAACTTAGCCGGATTGCGGACGAATAAAAATAATTCATGGTCGGTATTTTCGATCAGGGTTTCACTTACATAATGTCCCACACAACCACTAGCACCAGTCACAAGAATACGCATTAAATTATCAATTATAAATTATGAATTTTTACCAAGATATTTCACCCACATGTCTACCCTAAAATTTAGGATATCGATCGGTGACCGATCTTAGTTAAAATTGTGGTCATTCAAACTGCTAAATTTGTTTTAGCACTTGTTTGCCCGCCAATTCTACTTTGGACGAAGCAACCACGATGATAGTGCCATCCTAGCTCGATCGATGCATACATGCGAACTAATTTACCTGACACTCTAGCAAGAAGATAATAACTGTTAAACTGGCTTGAGAATAGATTACCTCTCGGCGCGGCTACGCCAACGATCGCCGTAGATCCAAGCTAACAGCATTAATCGCCATTCACAGCGAATATCATGACTGACTCACTACCAGCACAGCCTGTCACCCCAATCTTACCTGCCAACGAACCGGAACGGTTGGCGGCACTGCATCGCTATCAGATTCTCGATACGCCTGCTGAAGCGGCTTTCGATCGCCTCACCACGCTGGCAGCGCGCCTGTTTAAGATGCCCACCGTGCTGATTTCGCTGGTGGATGAGTCGAGAGCTTGGTTTAAGTCCAGCATTGGCTTCGATGCTCCTGAAGTATCGCGCGATGCTACGATTTGCAGCTTTGCCGTGTTAACTAATGAGCCGCTAATCGTGCCCGATACCCGACTCGAAGATCGCTTTGAGTGCAATCCGTTCGTCCAATGGGAACCTGGGATGCGATTTTATGCGGGTGCGCCGTTGATCGATCGGGATGGCTTCAATCTGGGTACGCTGTGCCTGCTCGACAGTGTGCCTCACGAACCCCTCACCGCCGAGCAAATTGCCACCTTGGTA
>JBJOOY010000389.1:0-3182 GCA_046051065.1 Cyanobacteriota bacterium | reverse complement strand
AATACCTACTGCACTGCAAAAATTTACGAGCGATCGAGCTACCATTGATTGTGATGGTGATAGTATCGCCGAGTTGTTAGATGCACTCGAAGCTAGTTGTCCGGGCGTAAAAGCAAGACTTTGTGATGACAGCGGTCAATTGCGACGATTCCTCAATTTATATGTCAATGATGAGGATATTCGCTTCTTGGATAATACTAGTACGAAACTCCACGATGGTGACCAAGTAAGTATTGTTCCCGCTGTAGCTGGAGGCTAAGCTCGATTAAGTAGTAGAACCGCTCTCCCGTACTTATGGTGATAAGCAAGGCTTATTGAAATCTGCGAAGCTGATTTTAATGAGCCTTGCTTTATACTGCGTAAGGATGGAACTGAATTGCATTAACTTTCAATTTTATTTGTTACTCATTATTGGCGATCAAATTGAGATCTGTCTAAATGTTAGATCGACAATTTATCTAACATTAATAATTAACTTCCGATCGATATTGCCAGTCCCAGAAGATTGCTGCTTAATTTGAGCATGTGCCCCGATAAAATTCAGGGAGATCGTATTGTCTGACTGAGGTGAAATCGCAAATACTTGTATTTCATAACGTCCCGCAGTCATCATGGGGGCTAAATCTAATTCTAGAGAACCATTGGCGATCGTTTTCACCATTTTGCCATTTATTTTTACATCTACTCGCTTCATCTTAATTGGATCATTGTTCATTGCGCCCTGTACCCGCAGGATGTGTGGTTGGCGGAGATCGACTCGATCGAGACTAACCATACTAGCTGAAGTTTGTGCGCCATTATTCTCGGTAGTTACGCTCACACTACTTTGACTAACCATCGATCGATTGAAGCCCAAATCCGCTGCTCTTGTTACTACTTGATGACTTAGAACTACTATCGCAATAGTACAGATCGGTCCTAAAACTTTCATCGATATTTACCTCTCCAGATTTAATATTAATTATCGGGCGTTGCTGAATTGATGTATGATATAGCGATCGAGCGAATTAAGGGAGTACATCATACCAGTATTCTTAATTGGGTTAAGCAAGTAGGTGAATTACTCCCAAATGCTATTGGGTTAAGCAAGTAGGTGAATTACTCCCAAATGCTTACGATCCAGAAACAATAACACGAGTAGGCGAGTTAGCGGATGCGCTCCGGTCGGGTCTCCCGACCATGGAAGCGCACCAAGCAGATGAAATCGTTAGTCTGCTTTTTTCAAAATTATGTTTGAGGATACTATTTTTCGATTAAGGTTCAATTAAAGTCTCAACATTACCATCGGGTTGAAGCAGTACGCGAATTTTTTGGTTTCCAGCATTTGCAATTGGCGCAACCAGCTTCTGACCTGGTTTAATCATTTTTGATTGCTTGAGATAGTTGGTAGCTGCTTCTCCTTGAGGATCGACATTTTGCACTACACCACTTTTACCATTGACTTCGAGTACGTACTGAAGTGAACTAACTTGGTTGGGCGCTGCTTTCCATTTGCTTTGGAAGTAGCGTGTAGCCTGCTGAAGAGAGGGATTTTCAGCCGTATTAGGTCCGACTCGATCGACATTAGATGGGAGCGGTTGTTGGGGAATAACTTGTGGAGTTGAGGATTCGGTGGGGGAGGCGATGATGTTAGGATTGGCTGGTAAGGCTCTGGGATCGATCTTGGGTAGCGGAGTTATTCCATTTTCTTTTGAACCTGATGTAGGTAAATTCGACTGGGAATTATCCCCAGTTATGGGTGTGCTCTCCTCCCGATCTTCGGGATTTATGAGGTTAGGATTGACTTTTCTGCCAGGATTATTTCCTTGGCGTTGTAAGGGGTTTTGGTTGACAATCGATCGACGGATAGTTGGAGTTTCCGGCTGGTCTTGTAGAATCGGCAGCGGTTGCGAGACCGATGGTTTGCCTGAATTGCCGGGTCTTGTAGTGGTAGTCGGCGGAATTAATGTGGTATTTTTGGGAGACAGACTGGGGGTTGATGCTGTTGCTGTCGATCGAGTTTTACTTTGATTTACTGCTGTCTGTGGCACTGATGAGGCAATACCGAGAATTGATGCTGGTAAAGGCGCAAGCCCAATTTTGCTTGAATCTGCTTGAGTTTGCGTCTGTTGAGGAATTGGGGCTGGTAAAGTAGGATTTTGTTGAGGTGGCTGAACTGGTTGAGCTTGCCAAGGTGCGGGTAAACCCGCTGCTGTAGGCGATGGTTGCGATGATGTCTCGGCCGTTCCTTTAGCTATGGGATTGGGAGATTGGGCAGTTGTTGGTGCTGTTACCTTATCTGCGGACTGTTTGGGCGGATTACT
This sequence comes from Cyanobacteriota bacterium, assembly GCA_046051065.1. Lineage (GTDB taxonomy): Bacteria > Cyanobacteriota > Cyanobacteriia > Cyanobacteriales > Chamaesiphonaceae > Chamaesiphon. The sequence goes on along the minus strand of JBJOOY010000389.1, from coordinate 879 downwards.
GGATTTGTTTAGGAGCAAAAATGACCCGCCGACCGCGATTGCGGCTGCGGCTGCCCAAGGTATGGCTGACTTAAATCCACCAGAGCGGCTCCGCCGCCGACGATGAACCCGAGAGTGTTCTGGCTCTGCTGCGGGTAGTTTGGGCAGGTTAGGTAATCGCGATAATGAGGATGTGGTGACATCTGATTCCGTTGGTTCGCTATTGATCGAGGCATTTGCTGGCGACGAACCGATCGATCGATCGGGTGTTTTAGCTTCGATCTGTTGGGGATTATTTACCTCATCCGCGCAACATTCATCGAGGACTGTCGCCAGATCGAACAGTTGAATTGCTGAAATTGTCAGGACTGCACCAGCTTTAGGCGTAGCCAGATCGCCTAAATGGAGCTTGTGATCGAGCGAACTCTCTCCACCGATTAGAGTTGGCGGTTGAGGCATGTTGTTAGATATTACTGGGTCTTTGAGGGGTTGTTGCCTGAAGTTGGGGTTACCTTGAGGACGATCGTCAGAATGGCCTAATAGTTTTGAGACACTTTGCAAAGAGAATAAACTTGCGGGAGATACTGATTCTTCTGAAAACTGGTCTTCCAATTCTGATTCATTGGTGCTGATTTCTAAGTTATGCTCTCGATCGCGATCTGGAGGATTTAGTTGATGTTCTGAGGTTGTCGATCGATCGGTGCTAGGTGATTCTGGCTCGTTAAATTTTGGTGCTCGATCGTTGATGGTTGGTAAAGGAAATTTGGCAACTAGCTCGGCGATATACTGACCAGTAACCTGTTGCAAACTATTTAATTGCTGCCAAGAACCTTGTAACGTCACATGCTGAGAAAGGCTGCTGTCTGGATCATCTAATTGTAGAGTAAAATCGACTGTATC
>JBJOOY010000388.1:0-5343 GCA_046051065.1 Cyanobacteriota bacterium | reverse complement strand
CTAATAAAACTTAACTAAGTAATAATATCAACAAACAAAGCGATTCATTACCACTAAATTATCTAATCAGATTCAATTGGTACTAATGAGATAGCAATTCTAAAGTAATCGATCGGCAGGTATATTTTTGGTTAGCTAAGTTGACCGTTAAATCTAAAGATTATCTTTAGATTTAATCTAGCCTTCAGACACAGGTTTGGCTCCTGTACCATAGTTAAATAAATGCAGTAATAATTAGATAGGTCGATCGAAAGGATGAAGTTCTACCAATGAAAATCAGGCAGTCTGGATGATTACGATTGCCATGTTAAGTTTGCTCTACGTAAGGGCATAATATACCCAGCTAGTTACTTTACCCCGATTAGCAATTGAGCTACATAGAATTATTATTAACTGCTTCTGAAATAATGAACATACAAGCAATCGTAGAACACGCTCTGGAAGAAGGTTATCTTACACCTGCGATGGAAGCAGAAGTCGCACGGATTTGTGATAGTGCTGCCGAACTATCGGTTGAAGAGTACATGGCACTCGATCATTTGATGGGGGCATTATTAGCTGGGGAAGTGGTGACAGTTCCACGCAAACAGTTTATCAACGTGATGGAAGAGTTGGTAATTACTGAAACGATCGCTCAGATTACGGCGATCGAAATAAATAATGACGTACACCTAGATGTTGGTGATATTGCTGCCTATGCACTCAATCGGCTGCCACCACTTTACGCTACAACAGAAGAAGGTGCTGGATATCAACGCGATCGCGCCAAAAAAGAATTGCGAGAGCCAATTGCTAAGCAAGTAGAATCAGCCATCATTCAAAATCTCAATCGTCCGGAGTTTTTCCCTGCACGCCAAGTGATTGGTAGATCGACTGGTAATGAAGTTATTACGCAAGTTACTTCCCTCCTCCAAACCTATGCGCCACAATTTGAATCCCAAAATCATCCGGTGGGGGTTGGCAATTAGAACCAATCTGAGGTGCAATGAAATGTCCCAATTGTCAATCTACTAAACTGCGAAAGCATGGTTTTTATCGGGGGAAACAACGATATCAATGCAAGGACTGTGCCCGTCAATTTGTGGAAAACCAAAATCTACACCTTCAGCAGCAGGTTAGTACTGGGGTAGAAGAACGAATTGAAGAATATATCAGCTCGATCTCTACTCCATCTACGGAGTTAATGCTCGATTTACAACGAGATCTTCATGAGTATCCGCTCGCACATATGCAGCCTAGCTTGGCACAAGCACAGCTAATTGCTCGATTGATGAGATCGATGGGCGCGAGTCGAGTCTTAGAGATAGGAATTTTTAGCGGTTATACTACTCTGGCGATCGCATTAGCATTACCCCCGCTCGGGAAAATAATTAGTTGTGGCGTACCTGGCCCACAAACTGAGGTAGCTCGCACTTACTGGGATCGAGCTGGAGTAACAACAAAAATTGATTTTCAGAGCGGTAGCGGCTTAGAATTGCTCGATCGACTATTAGCAGTTCAATTGGTAGAGACTTTCGACTCGATCGTGATTTGTGGACTCAAACATCAATATCCACTTTACTATCAACGCGCGATCGAATTGTTGAATCCTAGAGGATTATTAATTGCCACAGATGTACTCTGGCAGGGGCGGGTATTAAATCCTAATGCCTATGACGATGAATTTACGCATGGGATCGATCAGTTCAATCGTGAATTAGTTGCCGATCAACGACTTGAAGTTACAGTTTTACCGATCGGTGATGGTTTATCGATCGGTTTCAAGCTATGAGAATAAGTATTTGAGAGAAGGAACAAGGAGTACCCGATCGATATCGATCGGGATTTAAATTGTCTCAACAGAAACTTACATAGCGTTTCGCTCCTAGATCAGGTACGTCCACTAGCCACTAGCCACCAGATTCGGATCGGCTATAAGGTTAACGATTGAGCATTGGTGTGGAGTAACATTGCCAAATCCTTGAGGAAACTAGCGGCATCTACACCGTAAATAATCCGATGGTCGGCAGTCATATTTACCTGCATTTGGCGGCGGATCGCGAAAGTGCCCTCTTCGCTCGCAACTACTTGCGGATGGGAGGCACCGATCGCTAAAATCGCGCCCGTACCTGGGGGTAAAATGGCATCAAACCGATCGACACCGAGCATACCGAGGTTAGAGATGGTAAACGTGCCAGAGCTGTATTCCTGGGGCTGCAACTGCTTGATCCGCGCTCGATCGACTAAATCTTTCCACATCCGCGACAGAGAGTAAAGATCCAGTTTATCAGCATGTTGGAGCACAGGAGTAATTAGCCCACCATCAGGCATTGCTACCGCCACAGCAATGTTAATCGTACCAGGATGGCATACGCCTGCATCGGAGTAACTAGCATTGACTGTAGGATGTTTAGCCAAAGTCATGGCAACTGCTTTAGCCAGCAGAGCGGTCATGGTGACACCTTTAGACTTAACTTGTTTGTAGAGTTTATCGAGATTATTAGTTTCGATCGTGTAACCAACCCGGAAAGTCGGTACGGATAAACTCGCCACCATATTCCGGTTGACAGCAGCTTGGAGCGTGTTGAACGGCACGACTTGAGCTGATGGCACGTTCACAGGTAGGCTGTGTGCTGGTGGTGGTGGTGGCACTGCTGCGGGTACTACTGATGTTGCAGTAGTTACCGCTGGAGCTTTACCTGCGGCAGCATTAACATCTTCAGCCGTAATTCTGCCATTAGGGCCAGTTCCATTCAAGGTTTCAATACTTACACCATGTTCTTTGGCTAATTTTCTGGCTCGCGGAGAAACAACAGGTCGTTCGCTTCTGAGGACAGTAGTTGTAGGTATTGCAGTGGCTACTGTTGTAGGAACTGGGGTTGGTGCAGGTGCAGTAGTAGGTGTTGCAGATGGAGTAGATAGAGACTTGCCTGCTATTTGCTGTTTGGCAGTCTCGATTTCAGCTTCAGTTTCAGCGACTAAGGCAATTGCCGAGCCGACTGGTGCGGACTCTCCGGCGGGAACCATAATCGTGGCAATGAAGCCACCATAAAAGGTTTCGACATCCATATCTGCCTTGTCGGATTCCACCACGACAACGATTTCACCTTTTTCGACTTTATCTCCTGGCGACTTTTGCCAGGAGACAATCTTGCCTTCAGTCATGGTGGAACTTAGAGCAGGCATGAAAACTTCGCGTATTGCCATGGGGGATCTTCTTGAATCAAACAGTTAGGTTTAGCTTGCGACTTTCCATCTTAACTTATCGAGTAGGGCTGGAGGATAGAAAATTATGAATTATGACTTGTGAATTTTACGATCGGTTTACCTAATCGCTAACAACCCTATTTCTTGATTTCCTATCTTGTCTCGCTGTCTTGAAAAGGTGCTCTACTTGGGGAAACCCCAAGACCGCACTTTTCGCTAAACCCGTCGTAGACGGAGCGCGAGCCGCTATCCCCTATCCTCTAGATAGTCCCTCTGATTTCCATTACTACTCCATCATGCAGGAGGACTTCGACACCCATTTTAGCAATCAAGTTGTCTCCAAGTTTGACGGAGAAATAGCCATCAATTTGGCCCTGATTAACTTCCTGCTTGAGTTCTAGGAATTGAACTTGTTGGAGTTGTTGTAGAGCCATGTTTTTTTGCTCTAACAGCTCGCTTTTCTGTTGATTGACTTGAGTCTGAATGCTCTCGATCTGTTGAGCTACTTGAGGTCCTGGGGGCTGGAGGCTTTGTTTTTGGATTTCAGTAACTGCTCTTTATCCTTGAATCTCTAGTTGTTGGAGTTGTCCGTCGAGTTCGCTAATTTGGGACTGTAGTAGTTGCTGAGTTTCTTCTTTCCAGCGTTGAGTGACCACGGCTTTAATCGCGATACTCCGTTTGAGCATTAATTGAGATTCTGGTAGATCCATGATTAAGTAGTTTTAACTGTAATGATGAGGTTAGTGGCTAGTATGTATTGGCTAGTGGCTAGTGGCTATTCCCTATTCCCTATTCCCTATTCCCTAAGTCACGTTTAAACATCTCGTTAATCATATCCTGATACCGTTCCATCACAACCAGACGACGAATTTTCATGGTTTGGGTAAGGAGTCCATTCTCGATCGAGAATGGTTCCAGAATTGTTTTGATGACTGCAATCCGATCGTCAGCGCGATAGCCAGGACGGTTTTTGACTTCTCTAGTTAATTCGGTGCGAATGAGGTCTTTGATTCGATCGTGTTCGAGATCTAGGGGTAGATTCTGACTATCTGCCCATTGTTGCAATGTTTCCAAGTTGGGTACGATTAAAGCTCCCAGATATTTCTGGTCTTGACCGACGAGGACGATTTGACTGATATACTGACTGCGAAGGCAGGCATCTTCGATCGGTTGGGGTTCGATATTTTCGCCATTACTTAAAACGATCGTGTCTTTAGCGCGTCCAGTAATTACCAGATCGTTATTCGCCGTCACCATGCCTAAGTCATAACTGTTAAACCAGCCTTCAGGATCGATCGCTCTAGCTGTAGATTCAGGATCGCGGTAATATCCCTGCATCACTTGAGGGCCACGAATCCATACTAATCCCGTTTGACCGATCGGTAAAGTTTGACGAGTTTCTGGATCGACAATTCTAATTTCTGTACCTGGTAATGGTTTTCCCGATGATAGTCGGAGATTGTGCCAGGGACGGCGAACGTTGGTGACAGGTGCAGTTTCGGTTAAACCATAGCCAACTACAACATTAATTCCCACGATTTCAAAGAATAAATCGAGATGTTTGGCAAGAGAACCACCACCACTGATAATATTCTCAATTTTACCGCCAGTTGCTGCCCGAATTTTAACGTAGACTAGCTTATCGGCGATCGCGTGTAATGGAGTCAACACGATCGTCTGCAATTGGGCATTCAACTTTTGACTGAGACTAGGTTGAGGACACTCCAAACTCAATCCATTGACAATCCGTTTGGCTTCGATATATTTTTGGCTCAGATCCAAACAAGTTCTCACCAATTTTTGCTGCTGGAGAGATTGCTCCCTAAATTGCTTCTGAATGCCTTCATAAATCGACTCTAACAAGCGTGGAACTGCCACTAACCACTCTGGCTGATATTCTTTCAGATCGGGCTTGAGATAGCGAATATTGGTGTAAATTTGGGTACAGCCTTGAGATAGTAAATAATATGCACATGTGCGCTCGTAACTATGCCAGGAAGGCAGGATGCTCAATACTCGCGCTCCTGGTACTGCGGTAAGCACTGTCCCAAAGGTATTTATTTGATGGAGTAAGTTTTGATGGGAGAGCATTACTCCTTTAGGATTGCCAGAGGTACCAGAAGTATAGATGAGAGTGGCTAAATCTGTTTGATTTAT
>JBJOOY010000387.1:0-3269 GCA_046051065.1 Cyanobacteriota bacterium | reverse complement strand
AATCGCCACTAAGTTGAACAAGATCGGCAATCAAACCGATCGCTACTAAGTCTAATAAATACTCTACAGGTTGTTGGGGAATATCTGGCAAAGTTGCATATAAACCCTCGACTAATTTATAAGCAACCGCAACACCAGAGAGATGAAATAATGGGTGAGTTGATACCAAATAACGGGGGTTAATAATTGCGATTACAGGTGGACGTTGGAGCGGTAATGTATGATGATCGGTGATAATTAGATCGATACCTAATTTTGCGGCATATTCTCCTTCCTTAATATTCGTACTTCCTGTATCACAAGTGATGATGAGATTAGTTCCTTGTGCTGCTAATTTTTTAATCCCAGCTCGATTTAAACCGTGGGATTCTTTCATGCGATCGGGGATATAATAATCTAATTGATCGATCTGAGTAAAAAACTGTCCTAAGCCATCCCAAAGTACGCTGGTTGCTGTCACTCCATCCGCATCAAAATCACCCCAAATCGTGACTTTTTCACCATAAATGTAGGCTTTTTTTAGTCTCTCTACCGCCGCTGTCATTTCTATCCCGAAGGCAAATGGACTACTGGGTTGATATTTTTCGCAATCTAAATAACCAGGGAGTAGATCGAGATTGGTGATTCCTCTTTGCCATAATAATTTCGCTGCGTATTTTCCATTAATCGTTGGTTTACACGCACGTAATGCAGAGACAAATTCGGATGTGATTTCCAGTTGGGGCGGGAGTTGCCAGTCTAACATGACATTCTACGATCCTTGATATCTAGTTCTGCCGATCGATCTTTAATCTATCTTTAAATGATGTTCGGTGTCTTTTCGCGCTGTTTCTTCCCCTTGGGCGTAGCTGGTAAGATTTTCATCTTTGCTGATAAATAGTTTTTGGAATGCCTGCTCATATTATAACCATCATCCTATCCCTGCTCAGTGCCAGTGACTGAAAACAGAACTTTAAAAATATCGAGCATCAGTTCCACGTCACTACATAGATCTCGCTAATTATTACGAACCGTGTGCGGGGTCCCTTTGACTTGCAAGTACACAGTTGCAGTGATGGCTAAAAGTAGTTACTCTGAAAAGGATGCATTCATAAACATGCATTGGTGCTATCTATGTTTCGTAATGTCATGTTACAGATTACCAGAGTTAAAAATAAAATTTGGTCTTCTATCTTGCCATTTATACTTGTTCTGGGAAGTTGTAGCAGTGCGATCGCCATTGGAAAACGCGATAAATTGCCTTCTGTGAGTCTTAGCGACATTTCTGGTATTTGTGCTTATGTTGCGGGTGGATGGCTTGTGCCAGCTTTTATAATATGGGTTTTCTGTATTTCAGATTACAAAGAGAAAACTGAAATTGAAGGATCTGGCTCTAAAATTGGTTCTTTTAGAATGTGGGTTCCTACTGGGCGAACTATTGAGGGAAATCCAGAAGTAGCGAAGTATCTTGCTAACTTTTGGTTGGTAGTATGTCCTTTATTTAGTGCTTATTATGCATTATTTACTGTATTAACAAAAGCAACTTTTTCTTTAACAGGTTTCAAGAATCTAGATTGGATTCTGTTATGTATTGTTTTTCCATTAATACTTCTTGTGTTGATTGCAAAGCTTATTGATATATTTTCCACATCTTCATTTTTTATTTGTAGATGGTTGGTTTTTATATGGAAATTATTAATCTTACTGATGTCAGCAAACGCTCTGATCTATTGGGTAGTCATTCCTGTCTTCTCTTGGCTTTTGAAGAAATAATTTTTTGTAGTCAGTTTCATTATTTTTGCTATTTGGATATCCTGATAATATTCAAAAAAGCTAAATTTGAAGATCGATCTAATTACATCTTAGTTTGGGTACTCTAATTTTGGTGTTGATTGATGATAGATTCCATGGCATACTGGCTGACGATCGAACTCGAACATGGTAGCATCGCTCCACTTCCCGCCGCAATGGATGCGCAAGCAGGCTCGCGAGTCTATGGCACCACAGTTCCTCAGATTTTAAAACAACTCGATCGCTTTACTCAAGCATTGGGAGTAGAAAGTATCGATAATTTTATCTACAAGGATCTCAAAGGCTATACCAAAATTCTCGCAGAAGCTGAATCCGAAGCAAATGCAGTTTTAGCTGATGTGATGCGCGCTGAAATCTCTGTGCTAACGGCACAACCTCGCTGGCATCAACCTGCTTTCGCGCGGCAAACTATCGTGACTCTGAAAGAATTTGTGACCCGAAATCACCATGTTTTGCCTGGTAGAAATCCTCAAGATACAGCGAGATGGATTCTCTGGGATTTAGCAGCGTACGATCTAATTCTTGCTGATGCCGAATACCAAGGTTTAAAATTTGCCTTCGTCGAACGTGAAAATTTTAACTAGGAGGCTGATGATTAGTTAATAGTTACTGGTGCAAGCTGTGAGATGATTTTATTTCGAGCCAGCATCACCGATAATTAATTGGGCTTATTTTTAGCTAATTTCCGACGGCGCATTTTAGCACTAACATTGGCTCGATCGATTGGAAAGCCTGCAATGGGTATTTCTTGATATTGACGTTCTGCTTCTAATTTTTTTAATTCAGTGTAATCTACCCACTGAATACAATTAACGGGGCAAGTATCGATCGCCTCTTGGATCGTATCCTCAATATCGCCATCTTGACGTACTACTCTGGCTCTACCATGATCTGGCTCGATAAAGAAGGTATTCCGGGCGACATGAGCGCAATGACGACAACCGATACAAGTCATCTCTTCGACATATACGCCCTGTTGTCGCCATACCCCACCGAGTTCTGGCTCAAAACCCGTTCGATCTTCAGCATCGCGCAGTAATCCGCCGAGTTCTGGCTCAAAGCCTGTTGATGAAGCTGCTGTAATCGGGAATCGATCTAGCTCTGGTGGGGTAAAATCGTTCATAATTATGCACTCCAACGTTGGACTACTAACTTAACCGAACCATCTTGTTGATTCCGCTCTTCGGCTACTTGAAAGCCTTGTTTGGTTGCTTCGGTAACGACGGTATGATACGCATATCGTTGAGTAACTTGACTGATGAATCGATCGACCGACCAATTTTGCTCCCAGAACTGAAGATCTGCAACTAGTTCGTACTCATTATTACCGTTGCTACTAAAGCCGATATCATAGCCATTATCCTGTTCGATGACGACTGCGGCTGTACGTGTATCGCCCTGATAACCACGGATCGGTTGGGGGCCAGTTTTCCAGTCGATCCCCAGATCTGTTAGTGCTGCTGTGAGGGATTCGATAT
>JBJOOY010000386.1:0-3116 GCA_046051065.1 Cyanobacteriota bacterium | reverse complement strand
TATGTTGAGGATTGTAAAGGTTCCTTCATATTCTCTTAATGTTTGGTTTTGACTCAAACTGCTTGAGTTCGAGTGCGATCGCGTGAGGGATCGAGTGAGTAACGTATGCTAGTTTTGCTTTATGTCTGTTTGGCTGCAGCTAGATGAGAATGTTTACATTCGGATCAATTATCCTGGGGGCCAGGTCATTAAAGATCTCAAATGGTTTGTATAGATAAATTGTGATGTAAACCAGACCGAGCGTAGATTCGATCGCGACCCGATCGAAAGTCTGGAGGAAAATGGGCAGCATATATAATAAGAGATGAATTGACTGCTCGATCGCCGGAACGAGATCGGCTAATCTACCAACTAGCAGCCCACCTGCCCACGATCGTCATTGACAACTCAATCGACTTCTAAGTCAAGCTTAATTTTATGCAGAATTGGTTATCTGACAACTTTCCGCCTAATCGATCTGCTCAAAGAAATCTTACCACTGGGCTATTCAATCAAACTCGAACTGTCGGTCGGGGCAATCAATCGTGGGTACTAATCGGTATGATCGGGCTAGGACTTATTGGCGGAATCGGGTCGCGATTGGCTTACTTACAGTTAATCCAAGGAGCGAAAAATCGTCAAATTGCTGAAAATAATCGGGTGAGGACAGTTGCCAAACCACCAGTACGCGGTAATATTTACGATCGAAAAGGACAACTTTTAGCTGGGAGTAAGTTATCCCATTCGGTGTTTATTTGGCCTTTAGCAACAAAACGAGAAAATTGGCTCAGAACTCGCCACCGGATTGCCGAAATTTTAGAAATAGCCGAAGCAGATATTCAAGCCAAAGTAGGCGATCTGACCAGTAATTCGACTAATCGGGTGCGGATTGCTCGCGAGTTAACAAACGCACAAATTACAGCACTTCAGGAATATGGTGCTGATAAAGAGGGTGTCGATGTCGAGATTGAGTCAGTTCGCCATTATCCTAACGGTCAGCTGGCGGCGCACATTCTCGGTTATACGGGCGAGATGAACGAACGCGAACTGACAGAACATCGATCGCAAGGATATCGGCTGGGCGATGTGACGGGGAAAATGGGTTTAGAATCTACCCTCGAATCTCGCTTGCGCGGCGAGTGGGGTGGTACCCAAGTCGAAGTAGATGGAGCGGGCAGATTACAGCAATTTTTAGGTCAAAAAGTCTCTAAACCAGGGCAAGATGTCACGATTACGATCGATCTCGATCTCCAAAAGGTAGCTGAAGATGCACTCGGCACCAAGAAAGCAGCAATTATTGCGATGGACCCGCGCAACGGCGAAATTTTAGCAATGGCCAGTCGCCCCGCTTTCGATCCCAATGCGCTCTCTGGCAGAATTTCTTCAACAGTCTGGAAAAAGCTGCAAGGACAGGATCATCCCTTTGTAAATCGTGCCCTGCGTCCCTTTCCGCCTGCTAGTACCTTTAAAATTGTCACTACTACGGCTGCACTGGAATCTGGTAAATTTAAGCCCGATACCATTTTGCAAACTTACCCCTCGATTACGATCGGTGGCTTTACCTTTGCCGACTGGAATCATGCTGGGTTTGGCCCTCTGGGCTTTCCAGGTGCCTTAAAATGGAGTAGCGATACCTTCTTCTATCAGGTGGGACAACGCGTTGGGGGGCCAACCTTGATTGACTGGACGCGCAAGTACGGTTTTGGTCAAAGATCGGGGATCGAACTACCAGAGGAGTCTAAAGGCTTAGTTGCTGATGATCCCTGGAAAAAACTGAATTATAAGATGCAGTGGTCGGTCGGGGATACGATTAATATGTCGATCGGGCAAGGTTTTCTGCAAGCTACTCCGCTCCAAGTCGCAGGTATGTTTGCGGTTCCAGCGAATGGGGGCTATCATGTCCAACCGCATTTAATCAAAGATCCTGCGAAACGGGAATGGCGAGAATCAATGAATCTTAAACCCAGTACTATTGCTACCCTCCGTAAAGGTTTGCGCGAAGTGGTCGATGGTGGGACTGGCGCAGTGATGAATTCACCCACAATCCCGGCGGCGGCGGGGAAGAGTGGGACGGCTGAAGCACCGCCAGGCCCCTCGCACGTTTGGTTTGGTTCATATGCCCCTGTAAATAAACCAGAAATTGTGGTTGTAGCTTTTGGCGAGCATACTGGCGGGGGTGGTGGTAAAACTGCCGCACCGATGGTATTAAAGGTGATGGAGGCCTATTTTAATGGTGGTAAGCCTTTACCGACGGATCGGGACAAGGATAAGAATAAAGCTAAAGATGCGAACCAGCCCATCCAGCCGAAATATCGCCGTCGGAGGTGAACTTTTGATCGGCAATAGACACCTGGAAAATTTAATTCGATCGATTAACAGAGGGTAGTAAATCCTTTATTTAGCAAGCAGATTAGCAGATTGAGTGTTGATTTTACTTTGAATATTGTGGGTATTCTTTGCGTTGTGCGATCAGAATTTGAGCGAGATAACGACTGAAATCTCGATCTTTGTTGAATTTGACAAGCTGAATAGAGACTACAAGTGTCAACTATTGACATCTGAATGGGAATCCTTAATTATAGAGTCCATTTATGGACTGTAGTAATTTTTTACCGCAGATTGCATTGAGACATGGAAAATCTATCAGATGTTATCGAAGCTGCTAAACACCTGAGCCAAAATCAAAAGTCTATTATTAAGTCACTATATCAATTCGGAGTGCCTGTTACCATTAGTTTTTTTGAGTCTGGTGAGGCTGTAATACTTAATCTTCAGAATAGAGGTCTTATTGCAACTAAAAATGGGTACGTATCTCTTACAAATCTTGGCATAGGTGTTTTGCAGTACTGGGAAAACCAAAAAAACAATTTATTAAAATATTCGGAAATATCTATAAAAAAGGAATTTGCTAAACAAGAAAAGCTAGGAAGGATCGATCATTTTTTAGAGCTTTATAAACAGGGGTTAAGTTATCAAGATATCGGAGATAAATATGAAGTAAGTAGGGAACGAGTGAGACAGATTCTTAATCGTAACGTTGAATTTCATGTGTATTTAAGGGAAAGAGAGGAAGCAAAGATTATTGCTGAAGAGCAGGAGAAAGAGCTATCGAAGCAAAAACTTTATTCGAGAAGCTT
>JBJOOY010000385.1:0-3734 GCA_046051065.1 Cyanobacteriota bacterium | reverse complement strand
AACGAATCGGTATCGCCCAAGCTCGCACCATTACCAAAAAGTAGTCCCCAGATCCCGTCCACTTTAAGTTGTTTACCTGTATCATCGCGGAGATAATCGATCGCTTTTTTGGTGTTGGGATCGAATGCGGTAACGGTACCAGCAGCAAAACTCGATACGAGTAGGTCATTGGAGAGTGCGCCAAAATTATCTGGTGCGTAAGCCATTCCCCAAGCTGCCTCGAGCTTGCCACCATCGTCCCAGACCTGGATCAGATTACCCTTAGTATCAAATTCGGCAATTTTACTAGATGATGGCGGATCGTCTGGTGATGGTGGTGCACCAAAAAATATTGATGAATTGACAGGAGGAGCTTCTCGCGTTGTGGCGTAGGTGACAAACACTGATTCTTTGCCGTCCTTGTTGGTCAAGGCTTGGATATTAAATGGTGCGTATTCGCCTACTTGTACACCATCCCCACCGTCAAAGGGGTTGACGAATCCGCTGCTGGCTGTTATGTCTTTGAAGTTCCCATCAAAGACATCAATCGTGTGCCGTTCACTAGCGTCAACAGCATAGAGATGGTTGCCAGCTTTATCGGTGGTAACTCCAAAGTATTGGGCACCTTGGGCAGATCGATCGATGACTGGAATGGCGGCACTGGGCCAATCAAATGTGCCATCTTCCTTTTTGCGCTCTGTCCAGGCGGAAATTACCCCATTAATCGTAGCAAAGAAAAACTTTGTTGGTGCGGTAATCGCGCCAGTGGGAAAGTCTTGAGTAATAACAAAATTACTTGATCCGTTAAATGCAGTTCCGGTGGGACTTCCTTGGGCGCCATTGGGTTCGCCGGGTACTGTCATTTCTTTGAGCGCGTCTTGAAACAAGGGAGTACCATTGACATCGCCGACATACTGGTAGGAAATGCCCGAACCATTCCCGATTACCCAAAAATGCCCGCCGGAACCTGCCGGACGGTCGGAAATACCCCAACCATGGGTGAATGTAGGCTCGAGAATCAAGGGATTGTATTCTGCTTTGTTGGCAACTAAGTTAGTCGGACTGTAAGAGTTGCCACTCAGTTTGCCGTTGAGTCGATCGAGAACATTAGCTTTGTCGAAAACCGTCGAGGGATTGTTATCTGCCACAAGTTATGCACTCTATTTGATACCTGAACTAACCATACAAACAAAATGTAGTCTCTGTCTTGCACATTTCCCCGAAAAAATAGCAAATTATTGCGAAAATAGATAAATTATTAATTTTGAAGATAATCGTACATTAGTTACACCATCCAATTTCTCTACAAAAAGTGTCTACCTAGAGATCCCATCCCCGATCGATCGATCTTCGGTCGCTCTGCGGTTTGGGATCGTTAAAGATCTGACGTGAGATCGATCGGGGCGAAACTGCTCGGATTGACTGACTCGCCAACAGGCGATCGGATAACTAATAGCAAATGCACTAAATACAGCCATCAGTCCCCAGACATATCGATGTAGCTCCCTGGCTGATATGCGATGAGGATGGAACTCGGTGGCGGGTACGCCAGTGAAACCCGAAGAAGTCGAATCGGAGTCGCTAATCATAAACTAATTGCAGGCAATTATTGTAGAGGGAGATAGGGAAACAGCGGATGCCAACACATCACGATCGCGGCTACTAATAAACCAAAGGTGCCAAAAAAGATCGTTCTGGTGCTGACTTGACGATGCTGGAGCAGATCGTGGAGAAATACCCAACTGAGGAGCCAGCCGATTAACAGCACCGTTTCTATGCCTGCATAAGTGCCAATATTGCCAGTCACTGGATCGCTATTGTTGCTACCTGGAATCCAACTGCCTAACCACTGAATAAATTGCTCTCGGTCTACGGATGTATGGATCAGGTGGTGTGTCAACATCATTATGACAGCACCGATAGCAGCACTAATTAAAGCTGCCGCAGCGATACCAGCAGTTTCTGGTGGCGTACTAGAACCAGTTGCTAAGATCGCCGGAAATTGCTTGCACCAATTCCAGAATCGGGTATACCAAGGGAGTAATTCTTCAGAGCGAGAGTGCGATCGAGCCATAATTAGGGGATGGGGGATAGGGAGTAGAGGGTAGGGAGTAGGGTAGATAATTATCTAACCCTGCGTTCCTAGTTAGAGGGCGTGGATCTTTGCAATGCCTAAGCCCGAAACCATGCCTCCCATTGCTAAAAACATCAGCACCATGAGGGCGATGCTGGTAACAGCTCGGACAGCACGGTGTTCGGGAGCAACAATACTATCCCCATACCGCCATAAGATCCAGGTACAGGCAACACCGAAGGGAATGATAAACAGTGTGCTCAGTTCGTGATATTGTGCCACCGTATAGTGAGTTAGTGGCGAATTTACTTTTAACCAGGCACTAGCTCCACCATGCTCGATGCCCGCTCGATAGCGCATGTACGCCCAATTGCCTGAAACTATCCCGAAAAAACTCAGCAATGTAGACCAAAAAATCAGGGTACGCAGTTGAGGGAGGATCTTTTTTGTGCCCCGAATCAGTGGAAAAGCCAAGTGTCCGGTATAAGCAGCAACGATCGTTGTGAGCAATGCTGCAACTGAATGAATGGTGCCGATACTCCGTTGCCAAGGGCTAGGGTGGAGTAAGTTCACAAATGGTAAAAAGAGAAATAAACCCGCTGATAAAAAACTCAATCCATAGATACAAACTTGGGCTAAATCTGCGGACTTGGGCAGTTCTCTAACTGGAGGAGTGCTGGTATTTGGGGTTAGCTCTTTCATGAGAGGAGTGAAGAGAGAAAATTCAAACTAGGGCATTGGTGAATTGATGTACGATCTAGCGACCGCCGCCTAAGCGGCGGATAAGCTTCGAGATTACACCCGCACCAAGAAGGTGTCTAAAAACTTAACTAGAGTGTCGGTATCATTAACTGCGGCAATCAGTCCGACATGACCATCGGGACGAACGAGGAGCATCTGCCCATCACAACCCAGTTGCCGATCGCTTTCTCGCTCCATTGGTTGAATTGTCGCCACCTTGATGGTCGATCGGTATCGACCGACGATTTGATAAAGTTGTTCGACTACCTCGCTGTCTTTCGTCCGCAATAGCAGTGTCCAGTGGTGAATCGAGATTAAGCGGTGTAGATTTGCCCATTGTCCATCGCCAGATACTACTGGGAGATTGGGGATGCGATCGCCTGCCTGTAGTGAACCGCTACCTTTCTGCTGCCAAGCTAACGGGCTATTGCGGTACTCCATGCCCAAGTCACTGAGCATGTACTCGATCGAGCGTCTGACTGGCTTGAGCGACAATCCGATCGGCATGAACTTTTCCATCAGCCCCAGCTTCGGATATACTTGTGGCTGCTCTAGTACGTTCGTGCGGTTGGCTTCGATGATGGTGTGGGCGTTGGCACGTTGTTCGATCGTATAAGTATCCAACAGACCGGATTTAGCTTCACCGCGCTCGACTGCGGCTAATTTCCAGGCGAGGTTAAATGCACCTCGGAGTCCTGTATTCATCCCATGTCCGCCGATCGGTGCCCAAGCGTGAGCTGTATCCCCGACTAGCAGCACGCGACCTTTATTGAATGTCGCAGCAACCCGATTCTGAAAGCGGGCGCGACTGAGCCATACGGGTGCGGTTAGCTCTAGCTCCAATTCCGGCATGTAAGTAACCGCAGCCACTAAGTCACGCATTTCTGCCAAAGTGGGCGGTTCTTTGCGATCGGGAGTAGGATCGCTCGCAAATGCACAG